>DASQHK010000089.1:0-4637 GCA_035632135.1 Bryobacterales bacterium | reverse complement strand
CACCACCGGCTCCAGTCCCCAGGGGTGCGCCAGGCGCGCTGTGGTGATCACCCCGGGCGGCAGCAGCACCCTCTCTCGCAGCGAGATCTCCACCAGCACCCGGACCGGCTGCCGCAGCCCCTCCACGGTGAAGCGATACGCCGCCGTCACCGACCGCGGCTGCCTCTTCACCTCCAGCCGGTCCAGGTACGCCAGCCCCTCGCCCGCCTCGCGCAGCGCCTTCTCCAGCCGCGCTTCCGATAGCGACGCCGCGACCCGCGTGGCGTCCAGGTCGCGAGAGAACCGCCGGCTGCCCTCCAGGCGCAGCACGGTCCCTCCCTTCCACACCACGCCGCCGCGCAGCCGCTGCTGCAAGCGCCGCAGCAATTCCGCCTCATACACCTCGGAAATCATCAACTGCGGGTCGAGCTTCAGCCCCCGCGCCCGCTCCGCTGCCGCCCGCACCGCCTCCGCGATCGTCATCGGCGGTCGCCTCGCTTGTCCCGTGCGCGTCCCTTTCGCAGCCACGCCAGCGCGTAGGCGGCGAAGCCGGCCTGCCGGTAGGCCTTCACATAGGCCCGATAGCGGGACGCATTCAGCCGGCGAAAGTCAATGTCCTGGGGCGACAGGACCGAGCGCTGCTTCTTGTAGACAAAGTACAAAAAGTCCAGCACGGCCTTCTCCGGCTCGGCCACCAGCAGCCCGTCTTCGGGCTGATACCCAAAGAACAAATGCGCGGCTACGTGCCGGTACACGAACCGGCGCCCCTCCAGGCTCCGCACCGCCCGCGCGCGGCTGGCCAGCAGCCGCGTGGTCACATACGTCGAGGCCAGGATTCCCGTCTGGCAGAGCGCGTGCCGGTCGAGCGCGCTTTCGGTGGAGAGATACGCCGGAGCCACCCAGCGCTCTCCCGCCACCTCCGGCCGGTAGCCGTGCAGCCGGTCCAGGTACAGCCCGCGCCGCAGCCGCAGCAGCACGCCCTCCCGAACCAGGAGCCGGATCGCTTCGGCCAGCCGCGCCGGATGCAGCCGCTCCACCAGAACGCCCAGATCGGCGGTCGAATAGACGCCCCCGCTCTCGGCATGAAGCGCCCGCAGACGGCCCGCCAGCCTGGCGATAGACAACATATCGAAATAACGAAATTTCCGTTATTACGATATCATGTCTCTTTACCGGAAGTCCAGCCCGGCTGGCCCGGCCCGGGCCATCCGCCCGCGCGGCCGCGGCCCGCCGCCCTTCGCCTCCCCCGGATAATTCGCAGGACCCATTGACACCGAACCCGTGATCTTTCATACTGTTAGCAGTTTGGAAACCCGGAGGCTGGAATGAAGCGATTTGCTTCGGCCGGCGCAGCAATTTTAGTGTGCGTCGGCCTATTGCTGGCGGCCGATAACCCGCCCAAGGCCCGCGAAGAATCAATGTCCCCGGGCGCCTTCGCCGACGCTCACTCCGCCATCTTTCAAGCGCCGCGCTCCGCCGACGCCGGCGCGCTCACCGAGCAGGTGGCGCCCTCGCTTCCGGCGGCCGCGGCCGGGAAGTCCCTCCCGCGCATGCCGCGCCGCAACTTCATCGACGAATACATTTTCGGCAAGATGGAGCGCGACGGCATCCCGCACGCCGCTCTCTCCTCCGACTACGAATTTCTCCGCCGCGTCACGCTCGACCTGACCGGCCGCATCCCGACGCCGGACGAAGTCCGCGCCTTCACCGCCGACCAGGACCCCGCCAAGCGCGACAAGCTCATCGGGAAGCTGCTCGCGAGCGACGCCTACGTCGACAAGTGGGCCTACTTCTTCATGGACCTGTTCCGCGCCAACGGCAAAATGGGCCGCGGCATGAACCTGTTCCATTACTGGATCAAGGAAAACCTGCGCGTCGACCGCCCCTACGACGACATGGTCCGCTCCATGATCGCCGCCTCGGCCAAGAGCAATCACGTGGTCGCCGCCTCGAACGTTATCGCCCGCGAGCACGTGCAGGGCAAGCCGCAGCCCGATGACGGCAACGACCTCGGCATGGTGCAGCAGCTTGACACCGACGACGAGCTTTCCATCCTTTACGCCAAGACGTTTCTCGGCCTCAACATTTCCTGCGTCTCCTGCCACGACGGCAAAGGGCACCTCGAAAAAGTCAACGTCTGGCTCAGCACCAAGAAGCGCTCCGAGTTCTTCCAGAATTCGTCTTTCCTCGGCCGCACCCGCTACCTCATGTATTGGGAGGACGGCAAGCCGCAGTCCGGCGAGTTCCTGATCGACGACAACAACCCCGGCTACAACACCAAAGGTCCGAGCATGATCCGCACGCCGCGCTGGGGCGGCTCGAACGAGGCGGCCTTCCTGCTCACCGGCGAGCATCCCAAGCCGGGCGAAGACGCCCGCGACGCGCTCGGCCGCCTGATCACTTCGAATCCGCAGTTCGCCCGCGCCACGGTGAATCTTTTCTGGGCCAGGCTGATGGGCTTCGGCATCGTCGAGCCGTTCGATGAGTTCGACCTCGCGCGGCAGGACCCCCAGCACGTCCCCGCCGGCTGGCAGCTCCAGCCCTCGCACCCCGAGCTGCTCAACGCGCTCGCCAAGGACTTCCGCGATCACAACTACAGCGTCCGCCGCCTGCTCGGCGAGATCGTCCGCTCCAACGCCTACCAGCTTTCGGCCCGCTTCGATGGCCAGTGGAAGGAAGCCTACACGAAATATTACGCCCGCAAGTTCGTCCGCATGCTCACCGCCGAAGAGCTGCACGACTCGATCGCGCTCGCCACCGACCGCCCCGGCAGCTTCAAGTTCGACGGCGAGAAAGTCGGCATGTCCATGCATCTGGCCGGCCCCGAGGGCGGCGGCGATGTCAAGTACTTCATGCAGACCTTCGGCCAGTCCAACCGCAACAACCCGCCCAAAGCCCTCACCGGCTCGCCGTTGCAACCCTTGCTGCTCATGCAGTCGCCGGTGGTCACCGACCGCGTCAAGGCGGCCAAAGACAGCCGCGTGGAGCGCCTCCTCGATACCTACAAGGACGACACAAACCGCCTCGTCGACGAGATGTTCCTGGCCACGCTGTGCCGGCCGGCCACGTCCGCAGAAAAACAGGTCGCTCTCGCGGCCCTCGCCAAAGACCGCCGCCAGGGCGCCGAGAACCTCCAGTGGGCTCTGATCAACCAAGTGGAGTTTTTCTTTAATTACTAAGAGGTAGTTATATGGATGAAAAGACCGTCGGCGATGTTCTCCGCACCCGCCGGGATCTCCTCAAGCTGGGCGGCCTGGGGCTGCTCGCGGCCTCCGTGGACGCCGTCTGGCCGCTCCAGCTTGGCGCCACCGGCGCCAAAGTCCACCCGCGCTCGAGTGCCCGCAACGTCCTGTTCTTCGAGTTTTCCGGCGCCATCAGCCACGTCGAGTCGTTCGACTTCAAGGAAAACCCCGGCACCCCCAAAGACCTCGACGTCCGCCAGATCCGCCCCGATCTGTATCTTTCGCACACGCTGTTCCCGCGCCTCGAAAAGCACATGGACCAGCTCACCATCGTGCGCTCCATGCTGAGCCACGAGGAGGTCCACTTCCGCGGGCAGTATTACACGCAGACCGGCCGCCAGTTGAACCTCGCCTTCGCCCGCGAGATTCCCGCCATCGGCTCGGTCGTCGCCATGGAGCTCGAGCCGCGCCGCCGCCCCGCCGACACTTTCCCGATCTACATGTCCTTCAACCTGGACAAGGCTTTCCCCGGCGCGCTCTCGACCGGCTTCCTGCCGCCGCGCTTCTCGGTGGTGGACATCAATCCCGAGTCGGCGGTGAAGGGCATGGCGCTCGACCAGAAAGCCATCGAGCTGCTCGAAGAGCGCTGGCGCCTGCTCGAAGAGCTGCGCCAGGCCGACCGCGCCCGCCTCGCCAACTACGGCCGCGAGATGGCCGGCTACGAAAGCTTCTACGACACCGCCCATCGCCTGCTCACCGACAACCGCTGGCCCACGGCCTTCCAGATCAAAGACGAAGACCGCAAGCGCTACGGCAACACCACGGTCGGCATCTCGGCGATCCTGGCCCGCAACGTCCTCGCCGCCGACGCCGGCACGCACTACATTCACATCTGCCATCCCGGCTGGGACCACCACGTCCAGATCTGGGATCACAGCGCCAAGAGCAACCACTACATGCTCTGCGGCGAATTCGACCCGGCCTTCGCCAGCCTGCTCGAGGATCTGAGTACTACTAAGTCCAAGACCGACCCCTCCAAGACGCTGCTCGATGAAACCCTCGTCGTGGCCCTGGGCGAGTTCGGCCGCACGCCCGGCGCCCTCAACAACATGGCCGGCCGCGACCACTACAACAAGTGCTACCCGTGCCTGTTCGCCGGCGCCGGCGTCAAGGCAGGCCAGATTCTCGGCCGCACCGATTCCGGCGGCGCTCATTGCCTGGAAACTCCGTGGAAGCGTAAAGAGCAGCCGCGCACCGAGAACGTCGTCGCCACGATGTATTCCGCCCTCGGCATCGACTGGAGCAAGGAGATTCGCAACACGCCCTCCGGCCGCGTCTACACCTACGTCGATCCGCTCGGCCCCAACGGCTACATCCCCACGGATGAAATCTCGACGATTTACGGGTAAAGATTTTCACCACAGAGGACGCAGAGAACGCAGAGGAATCATTTTCTTTCTTCTCTGTGCTCTCTGC
>DASQHK010000088.1:0-2473 GCA_035632135.1 Bryobacterales bacterium | reverse complement strand
CCATCCCAGGCCGCGCATCTGGGGAAGCTGCGGCGTCTGGTCGCTCAGCATCAGGCGCACCTCGCCGCTCCCGAGCACCTGCACGCCGTTGTACTCGCCGCGATTGAGATACATCTGCACGAACGCCGCCATGTCGCGCGCCGTCGAGAACAGGCCCCCGTTGGGCGCGGGGTTGGTGATGCGAAACGCCGGATCGAAGCGGTAGTAGGCTTCACGCTTCCCGTCCCGATCGGCATACAGCACCGCCACGCGGCCCGCCGCCGAGGCCGGCGGCTGGAATGAGGTATCGGCCATACCCAGCGGCCCGAACAGCCTGGTCTTCTGGAACGCGTCGAACGGCTGGCCCGAGACGACCTCCACGGTCCGCCCCAGCACCGCGACCCCGGCGCTCGAGTAGGAATACCGCGTTCCCGGCTCGAACCGCAGGTCCATTTTCGCCGCTTCGTCCGCAATCGAAGGGAGCGTCCGCGAGAGCCAGCCGCGGTCCATGTAGGGCAGCTTGCGGCTGGGCACGTCCTGCGGCAGCCCGGAAGTGTGGGTCAGCAGTTGCCGCAGCGTGATGGCGCGGTGGCCCCTCGGCTGGCCGTCCACTACCAACTGCTGCGATCCAAACGCCGGCAGATACTTTTCCACCGGATCATCGATGTTGAGCTTGCCCTGTCCGGCCAGAATCATTACCGCCGTGGCGGTCACCGGCTTGGTGACGGAGGCCATCGCGCAAATCGTATCGTTGCGGAACGGGATGCTGTTCTCAACGTCGGCGAGTCCAAAAGCCTGCTCGGCCACGATGACGCCGTTGCGGGCGACGAGCACCACCGCGCCGGCCATCACGTCAGCGTCCACCAGTTCCGCCATGCGGGTCAGCGCGCTCGCCAGCCGCCCCGGCGAAACGCCCACCGAGTCCGGCGAGCCTTTTTGCAGGACCGCTCCGGCGGCTGCGAGCGCCGGCCGGGCCGCGAGCAGCAGCGCCGCCAGCAGCAGCGCTCGCGCGGCCCGCTTCCCCTGCGGCGTGGCATTGTGTTTGTCCGTTCGCTGCATTGTAAGTGCCGCCTGCGGCAAAGGAAATCGTACTACAGTTTCAGGAAGCGAGATTCGTGCTCGTCCCGGCAAGGTGCGCCGCTGCCTGCGGCCGCATTACGGTCCGCCCGCGCACCTCCGAAACAGTTCCTCGTAGGCGTCCGTCACCGCTTCCCAGTCGTAGCAGGCGCGGACGCGCTCGAGCGCGCGCCGGCCAAGGCCGCGGCGCTCCTCGTCCGGCAGGGCGGCCGCGCGCTCGATGGCCGCGGCGAGCGAGGCCACGCTCGCCTCGAACGCGATGCCGGCGCCGCCCGCCGCTTCGGCGTTCTCAGCCGTATTGAGATACAGCACGCAGCGCCCGCGCCCCATGGCCTCAATCAGCGCCGGGTGCGTGCCCCCCACTTCGGTGGCGTGAATGTAAGCGAAGGCGTGGCTTTGCAGCTCGTGGTAGGCCGTGCCGTAAACGGCGCCGGTGAACAGAATCCGCGGGTCCCGCGTCGCGCGCACCTGCCGGATGTAATCGCGCGCGTAAGGGGCGTCGCCCACCATCACCAGCTTCTGTGGAACCGAAGTCTGCGCGAACGCCTGCGCCACCAGCAGCGCGTTGTTCTCCGGCTCCAGGCGGCTTACATATAGCCAATATCCATCCGGCTCCAGGCCGAAGCGGTCGAGCGCCTCGCGGGTTTCCACCGTCTCGGCCGCCGCGCCGTAAGGGATGAACTGGGTGCGCAGGCCGTACCGCTCCAGGTAATAGCGGGCGATGGCCTGGGCATGGGTAATGACAGCCGTGGGGAACAGCGTCGTCAGCCGCTCGGAAAACGCGTACCACGCCCGCGCCAGCGCGTTCCACTTCTTGCGGTTCCTCTCCAGGCCATCCACGTTGATGACCGCCGGCATCCCGGCCAGCCGCGGCAGCGCCGTGAAAATGGCGTTGGCCCCGTTGCAATAAAGCGCCACGTCGCGCCGGTGCAGCAGCAGATGGATGGTCGAGAGAAACGTGTGGACGATGGTGTCGAAATACTTGTGCGTGATAGTAGGCAAGGTTACCAGCCGCACGCCGCGATACACGGGGGGAGCTTCGGGGCAGTTGCGGCTGCGGCAATAGACGGTGACCTGGTGGCCGCGCCCCGCCAGCCGCGTCGCCAGCTCTTCGGCGAAGGTCTCAAAACCCCCGTAGCGGGCCGGAATGCCGCGCGTGCCGAGCAGGGCAATGGAGATGGGGGTATGGGAGATGGGGCGATGGGGTGATGCGGTGGCTGGTTGGCCGGCCACGGCTCAGCCGCGAGCCGCTCTCACTTTGGCTTCCACCACCTGGGGCTCGTCCTCCACCGGCAGGCTGACCGGCGAAAAGCGGAACCACTGCTGGATGTAGGCGTCGTCGACCTTGCGGCGGGCCTGGATCCAGCGGCGCTTCTCCATCACCCGGCGCAGGTTGCGCACCGTCAGCAGGAAGGCC
>DASQHK010000087.1:0-3589 GCA_035632135.1 Bryobacterales bacterium | reverse complement strand
GAGCGGGTTGTCGGCGGCGGCGAATACCACCACCGGGGTCTGGCGCAGGGGCTCGCAGGATTTGACCTGGCGCAGGAATTCCCGGCCATCGAGGTTCGGCAGGTTGAGATCGAGCAGGACGAGGACCGCGCTGGGAGGCCGCCTTTGAAATTCGCCTTGGCGCTGGAGGAAGTCGAGGGCCTGCCGGCCGTCGGTGACGTGAACGATTTGCTGCAGCACGTTGCCGAGCTCGAGGTTCAGGCGGATAAGCTCGGCGTGGTTGAAATCGTCTTCGACCAGCAGGATGGTTTGTGGCGCGGCGCGCATGGCTTAGCGAGCTAACAGGCGGCTGAAAAAGGGTCCCCGGGTGAAGCCGATTCCGAGCCGCGCGCGTTAGCAAGCGGTATTCGGACTCTTTCAGCAGCCTGCTAGGTGATCGGCAGTTTGGAAAGCAGGCTGCATGGCTAGCGTCGGGCGCCCGGCGGCGCGGGCCGGGCTGCTGGTAGAATCCGGGGAGATCGATGCCGCAGTTTTGCGACGTGTCGCTGCCCGTCCCGCTGGACACGTTTTTCACCTACGCGTTGCCGCTGACGTTGCAGCACCGGGTCGAGCCGGGGTGCCGGGTGATTGTGCCGTTTGGCGCGCGCAAGCTCACCGGCGTGGTGCTCGAATGTCACGACCGGAAGCCGGCCGTCGAGACCCGCCCCGTGCTGCGGCTGGTCGATGAGGAGCCGGCGCTGACCCCAGAGCTGCTCAGCCTGGGGCTGTGGATCGCCGCCTACTATTGCGCCCCGCCGGGGGAGACGCTGCGTGGAATGTTGCCGCTTGCTTCCGATGTGCGCGGAGGAAAGATCGTCTCGCTGACGCCGGCCGGCCAGGAGGCGGCGCGGCAGTTGTCGATCCTGGCGGAGGCCGACGATCCGGTGGCCCAGGTGCTGCGGGCGCTGGGAAAACGGCCGCTGGCCAAGACCTGGCTGAAGAAAAAGCTGCCGCTAGCGGCGGGAGCGGTCCGGAGCCTGGAGCGGAAAGGCTACATCGCGATCGAGCGCGAGCAGCGGGTGCGTGACCCGTTGCGGGCGCGCTCGGGAAGACTGATGGTGGATCTGGAGCCAGGCGGGGCGCGGCCCGAAAAGCTCTCCAAGGCCGAGATGCGCCTGCTCGATTTCCTGGCGCTCCATCCGGGCAGCCATGACCTCGAGGCCCTCGAAGGGCAGGTAAAGGGATCAAGTACGGCGGCGCGGCGGCTCGCCAAGAGCGGCGCCGTCAGGCTGTGGCGGGCCGCGGTGGAACCGGAGGGCGCTGCGGCCGCCGCAATTTCGAGGCCGGTGCTCAATGCCGAGCAGCGGGTGGCGCTGGCGGCGCTCGGCGAATCGCTGCGGGTGGGAACCCACCGCACGTTTCTGCTGCACGGGGTGACGGGGTCGGGGAAGACGGAGGTTTACCTGCACGCCATCGAGGCGGCGCTGGGAATAGGGAAAAGCGCGCTGATGCTGGTGCCGGAGATCGCTCTGACGCCGGCGGTGGCCTCGCAGTTTTACGGGCGATTTGGCGACGCGGTGGCCATTCTGCACAGCGCCTTCGGCGACGCCGAGCGGGCCCAGCAGTGGCGGCGGATCAGGGCGGGAAAGGCCCGCGTGGTGGTGGGCACGCGGAGCGCCGTGTTCGCCCCGGTCGAGAAGCTGGGCCTGGTGGTGGTGGACGAGGAGCACGACCAGAGCTACAAGCAGGAGGAGACGCCGCGCTATCACGGGCGGGACGTGGCGATTGTGCGGGCCGAGCGGGAAGGCGCCACGGTGGTGCTGGGCTCGGCGACGCCGGGTCTCGAATCGCGCTACAACGCGCAGCGCGGCAAGTACACGCTGCTCGAGCTGAAAGAGCGCATCGAGAAGCGCCCGCTGCCGAGCGTGGATCTGGTCGACATGCGCCTGGAGTTTCTGGAGACGCGGCGCCAGAGCCTGTTTTCGCGGCGACTCGCCGAGGCCATCGAGGCGCGCCTCAAAGCGGGCGAGCAGGTAATGGTGCTGCTGAACCGGCGCGGATTCTCGACGTTCGTAGCCTGCCGGAGCTGCGGCGAGCGCGTCGAGTGCCGCAACTGCTCGGTGACGATGACGTATCACCGGCGCGAGCAGCGGCTGCTTTGTCATTACTGCGACTATGCGGAGCCGGTTCCGCAAGTGTGCGCCAAGTGCGGGAGCGAGCACATTTATTTCTTGGGCAGCGGGTCGGAGAAGGTCGAGGAGACGCTCCACCAGGCGTTTCCACGGGCGCGGATCGCGCGGCTCGACCGCGATACGGCGCGGGGCAAGCGCCAGTACGAAACCGTCCTCAGCGGGTTTCGCGAGGGCAGCTACGACATTCTGGTCGGCACCCAGATGATCGCCAAGGGGCACGATATCCCCAATGTCACGCTGGTGGGCGTGGTCTCCGCCGACGTCGGGCTCGGCCTGCCCGATTTTCGCGCCGCCGAGCGGACGTTTCAGTTGCTGACGCAGGTGGCAGGCCGGGCCGGCCGCGGCGAGCTGCCGGGGCAGGTGCTGATCCAGACCATCAACCCCGAGCATTACGCCATTCGCTTCGCCGCCGCGCAGGACTACCTGGGCTTCTATGAGAAGGAGCTGAACTTTCGGCGGCTCATGCACTACCCGCCGTTCACCGCGCTGGCGAATGTTCTGGTGCGGAGCCCGCGCCTGGAAGAAGCGCTGAAGCTGAGCGGCGCGCTGGGCGAGCACTTGAAAAACCCGCCCGAGAATGTGCGGGTGCTCGGGCCGGCGGCCGCGGCGGTGGTGAAGCTGAAGACGGAATACCGCTACCAGTTTTTGATCAAGGCGCAAAGCCGGCGGACGCTCGCGGCGCTGCTCAAGGGCGCGCGGCATTTCGCCGAAGAGCAGCAGTGGCCGGCGACCGCGCTGGTGATCGACGTAGACCCCCTGAGCCTGATGTGACGGCAGCGGGCCGCGTGCTCTAAGCGTGCTCTAATACGCGTGCTCTAATAAAAGATTCTATGCAGACAACCCTCGTGCTGATGACCAAGAACGAGCGAATCGGCTCGGAAGCGATCTTTCCGCGGATTCCGCTCGATGCGGTGGACCGCGCCATCGTGGTCGACGCGGGCTCGCAGGACGGAACGATCGAGTTTTTCGAGCAGAAGAAGCTGCCGGTGGTGATCCAGAAGCAGCGGGGGCTGGGGGGCGCGGTGCTCGAGGCGCGGCGGGCGGTGGAAGAAGGCGCCATGATTTTCTTCCACCCCGACGGGAACGAGGCGCCGGAGGACATTCCGAAGTTCGTGCAACGCCTGCACGAGGGCTACGATTTCGTGGTTGCCTCGCGTATGGCGCCGGGAGCCAGGAACGAGGAAGACGAGAATCTTCTCAAGCCGCGGAAGTGGACCAACCTGAGCCTGGCGTGGATCGCGCGCATGTTGTGGCCGAGCGAGAACGGCACGGTGACCGACGTGGTGAACGGCTTCCGGGCCATCACCTGCGCGGCGTTTGACAAGCTGCGGCTCGACCAGCTCGATTGTACTATTGATTACCAGATGGTGATCCGCGCGCACAAAGAGAAGCTGCACATCGCCGAGTTTCCAACGCAGGAAGGATTGCGCATCGCTGGC
>DASQHK010000086.1:0-2358 GCA_035632135.1 Bryobacterales bacterium | reverse complement strand
AGCCGCGACGAATTCGACGCTCCCGAGCCGTCGCCGTATCTGCGGCGCAGCAGGCGCATCGAGGTGCGCCGCCCGGCAGTGCGCTGGAAGCGCGCGCTGCTCGTGGGGGGCGCGATCTTCCTCGTCGCCGGCGGCACGCTGTCGATCGTCGCATTCGGCGTGCACACCTACCTCACCACGTCGCCGCGCTTCTCGCTCACCGATACGCTCGCCGTCCAGGGCAGCGCCCACGTCCCGCGCGAGCGCCTGGCCCAGGTCTTCGCCGCCGATCTCGGCCGCAGCGTGTTCGAAGTTCCGCTCGACCGCCGCCGCGCCGAGCTGGCGGCTTTGCCCTGGGTGCAGTCGGCCTATGTCGTGCGCGGCTGGCCCAACCGCCTCCGCGTGCTGGTGAGCGAGCGCGAGCCGGTGGCTTTCGCGCGGCTGGGCTCCGGCCTGGGCCTCATCGACCGCGACGGCGTGCTGATGCCCATCCTCGGCGGCGCCAAGTTTCGCTTTCCGGTGCTCAGCGGCGCGAGCGAGGGGCAGCCTCCGGCCGAGCGCCGCCGGCGCGTCGGTATCATGCTGGCCGTGCTCGCCGACCTCGATCGCGAAATCCCCCGCCGCAGCGGCGAGGTCAGCGAGATCGACCTCACCGACCCCAACGACGCCGCCATTACGGTGTCCCAGGCCGGGTCCGCCGTCCTGGTACATCTCGGCAATACTCATTTCCTCGACCGCTACAAGCTGTTTCTCGAAAACGTGGAAGCCTGGCGCGACGAGTATGGCTCGGTCCACAGCGTCGACCTGCGCTTCGAAAAGCAGGTGATCGTGAAGCCATGAGACAGCGAAGGAGCCATGCCTAAGCCTCCCAGCCACCTCGTCGGTCTCGATCTCGGCTCGAGCTGGACGCGCTGTGCGGTGGGCGTCGAGGACAACGGCCACCTCCGGTGCATCAGCTATGGCGCGGCGCGCTCCGGCGGCTGGCGCAAGGGCGTCATCATCGACCAGGACCCGGTGGTGCAGTCGATCGAGCAAGCCGTCGCCGAGGCCGAAGAGAACGCCGGCATTTCCATCGAGTCGGCGGTGGTCGGCGTCGGCGCCACGGTCGCGAGCGCCGTCAGCCGCGGCGCCGTGAACCTCGCCTCGCGCGCCCACCCCATCGACCGCGCGGACATCAACGAGGCCGTCAAGGCGGCCACGCGCGCCCGCCTCGGCGACGACCGCATGCTGCTGCAGGCCGTCCCCCTCGACTTCTCGGTCGACGGCCAGGACGGCATTCGCAACCCCCTCGACATGAGCGGCCGTCGCCTCGAAGCGCAGGTCCGCCTCATCACCGCTTCCACCGCCGCCCACATGAACCTCGCCACCGTGGTGAACCGCGCCGGCATCGTGGTGGAAGAAACCATGTTCGAGCCGTTTGCCGCCGCACTCGCTTCGATCGGCGAGCAGGAGCGGCAGATCGGCGTAGCCGTCCTTGATGCCGGCGCCGGCTCCGCCGACGCCATCGCCTATCACGAAGACGGTCTCCGCCTGGCCGTCTCCATCCCCATCGGCGGCAGCCACTTCATCAAGGACGTCAGCTTCGGCCTGCGCGCCAGCGAAACCGACGCCGAGCGCTTGATCGAGGAGTACGGCTGCGCCGTCGCCGAGACCACCGCCGAGAACAGCCGCATCGAGGTGCCCTCCGCGGGCGGTTCTCCCGACGCCCCGCCCGCCGAGGTCTCGCGCCGCAAGCTCAACGAGATCCTGGAAGCCCGCGCCGAGGAGCTGTTCGTCTACCTCGAAAAAGAGCTGGATCGCGCCGGCCTTTCCGGCCGGCTCATCGCCGGCCTGATCATCACCGGCGAAGTAGCGAAGCTGGCCGGCCTGGCCGACCTGGCCGAGAAGGTGCTGCACATGGACGTCCGCATCGGGCTGCCCGTCCCGCTCGCCGATCTGCCCGAAGCGCTCGACCAGCCCGGCTGGACCACCGCCGTGGGCCTGCTGCTTTACGCCCAGCGCCTGCGGCTGCATCGCCGCGCGGAAAAGGAAAGCATGACCGCCTGGCTGAAGAGCATTTTTGGATGAGCTTTTACCACAGAGGACGCCGAGAACACAGAGATTCTAAGGGGGGGTTTCTCTGCGCTCTCGGCGTCCTCTGCGGTGAAATTTTTGAGGTGCTGAATGGAAAACGAAGATCTTCGTTTTGTTTTTGAAGAGGAATCGAAGCAGGGCGCGCGCATCAAGGTGATCGGAGTCGGCGGGGGCGGCTGCAACGCCGTCAACCGCATGATCCGCGAAAACGTCGAGGGCGTCGAGTTCGCCGTGGTGAACACCGACGTCCAGGCGCTGCGCGAGTCGAGCGCCCGCCTCAAGGTGCAGATCGGCGCCAAGCTCACC
>DASQHK010000085.1:0-3289 GCA_035632135.1 Bryobacterales bacterium | reverse complement strand
ATGGCGCGCAGGTCGGCGCCGTCGGTGAGCAGGTGGGTGGCGTAGGCGTGGCGGAAGGAATGCGGGTGCAGCGACGGGTCGCCGGAAAACAGCACGGCGTAGCGTTTCACGATGCGCTCGATGCTGCGCGGGGTGAGGCGGCCGCCGCGATGGTTCACGAGCAGCGCCGGCGAGTCGTAGCCGGCGCGGGCGTCGAGATACCGTTCCAGCCCCTCGGCGGCCTTCGCCCCGAAGGGCACTTGCCGCTCCTTGCGGCCCTTGCCGCGCACACGGATCCAGCGCTCGCTCCAGTCAAAATCTTCCAGGTCGAGGCCCGCCAGCTCGGCCACCCGCAGGCCGCAGCCGTAAAGCAGCTCAAAAATCACGCGGTCGCGCGCGAGACCCTCGCGGCCGGCGGCGTCCACCAAGTTGTTGGCCTGCTCGGCGGTCATCACCGCCGGCAGCGTCTTGGGAATCTTCGGCGTGGCCACCAGCCGCGCTGGGTTCGCGGCGAGAACGTGCTCGCGGTTCAGAAAGCGGAAGAATGCCCGCAGCGAGGCCAGCTTCCGCGCCACTGAGCGGTTGCCGTTCTTGCGGCTGTAAAGCGCGCCCAGGAACTCGCGGATGTGGAGATGGTCGATCGCGGCGAGCGGCGGCGGCTGGGCGTCCGGCGGTGAAAAGTACTCCAGGAACTGTTTCAGGTCCGACGCGTAGTTGCGAATGGTGTGCGGGGAAGCGTTGGCGAGGGCGAGAGACTTGAGGAAGCGGTCGATGTGGAGCGCCAGCTCAGGGCGCGCAGACGGCTTCGCAGGCGGCACAATATTCCTCCAGCGCTTGGAGCGCCCGGCGGCATTGCCGTTCGCGCCGGGCTTGCTTGTCGTGGGCGAGGAGCCGGCGCTCGGCGTCGGGCAAGGCCGGCAGCAGATCGAAGGTGATGTTGGCCGGCTGGTAGTGGCGCGCGGCGGCGGCGGAAATGTAGTGGGCGAGCGACCCCAGCGCCGTCTCGCGCGGCAGCGGCGCGAGCGCTTTCCCTTCGGCGAGGCGGGCCGCATTACGGCCGGCCATCAGCCCGGTGGCGATGGCTTCCACGTAGCCCTCCACGCCCGAGATCTGCCCCGCAAAGAACACGCGCGGAGCGCGGCGCAGGTTGAGCGTCGCATCGAGCAGCGCCGGCGCGTTGATGTAGGTATTGCGGTGGATCTGCCCGAAGCGGCTGAACTCGGCGTTTTCGAGGCCTGGGATCAGCCGCAACACCCGCTTCTGCGCGCCGAACTTCAGGTGGTTCTGGAAGCCCACCAGGTTGTAGCCGTCGGCGCGCAGGTTTTCCTGCCGCAACTGCACCACGGCGTAAGGGATGCGGCCGGTGCGCGGATCGGCGAGGCCGACCGGCTTCATCGGCCCGAAGCGCAGCGTGTCGCGGCCGCGCCGGGCCAGTTCTTCGATCGGCAGGCAGGCCTCGAAAAACGGCGTCCGCTCGAAGTCGTGCAGCGTGACCGATTCAGCGCCTGCGAGCGCGTCGTAGAATCGGTCATACTGGTCGCGCGTAAACGGGCAGTTGAGGTAGTCCTCGGTGCCGTCGAGCGACTTGCTGTAGCGCGAGGCGCGGAACACCACGGCGTGGTCGATGGTGTCGCCCTCCACGATCGGGCTGATACTGTCGTAGAAGTACAAGCGCTCGCTGCCGGTCAGCTCGACGATGGCGGCGGCAAGCGCGTCGCTGGTGAGCGGGCCGGTGGCGACGACGGTGATCCCATCGGCGGGGATGGCGGCGACCTCCTCGCGCCGGATTTCGATGGCCGGCTCCCGCTCGATGGCGCGCGTCACCTCGGCGGCGAAGGCGTTGCGATCCACGGTCAGGGCGTGGCCGCCGGGGACGCGGGTGACGGCCGCTGCCTCGATCAGCAACGAGCTGAGCCGGCGCAGCTCCTCTTTCAGCAGCCAAGGCGCCGTGCCCGGCTGATCGCTCTTGAGCGAGTTGCTGCAAACCAGCTCCGCCAGCCGAGCGGTGCGGTGAGCCGGCGTCGGCGCGAGCGGCCGCATCTCGTGCAGGATCACGCCATGCCCCAGCCGCGCCGCCTGCCAGGCGGCCTCCGAACCCGCCAGACCGCCGCCGATTACGTGAATGGGCCCCATGAGTTTCGTTCTCAACCATTATAGGGGGCGGCGCCGACCGTGGGTTCGGGCTCCCGGCGGATCTCCTACCCCGTTCGCTGTAGGCGGGAGCGCCGGCGGGCCCGAGCAGCGCGCCGCCCGCGAAAAATCGGCGTTTTTCGTCATTTTCTTCTTTACATTCCGCCGCTTGTTCCTTACTATGTTGAAGCGATCTTTGTTGTAACGGCCCGTTAAGGCGTCGTGGAGGAGACAGACTAAGGAGGAATATGGCAGCAGGAAGAATGACACAATCACAACTGGTACGCGCGCTAGCTGAAGCGTGCGGAACGAACAACAAAGCGGCACGTGGCTATCTGGAGGCATTGGGCTCTACCGCGATCAAAGAGGTGAAGAGGTGCGGCGAGTTCGTGATTCCTGGGATCGGTAAGCTGGTACGAGTGGACCGCAAGGCTCGCATGGGACGCAATCCGGCCACCGGCGAGGCGATCAAGATTCCCGCCAAGAAGGTGGTGAAGTTCCGCGTCGCCAAGGCGGCGAAGGACGCGATCGTTCCACCGAAGAAGAAGTAAGCGCCCGGAAGAGAACAGAAACACGAAACCCCGCCGCCGCCCGCTCAGCGGGCTGCGACGGGGTTTTTTGTGGCCTACAAGAACTTGGAAAAATCGGCCGGCGCGCGCCAAGGTGCGGGGGCGCCGGAAGAAGCCTATGCCTGCGGTTTCTTTTCCTCGACTCTCGCTTGTGGCGCTGGCGGCTGTTCGTCGCCCTTCAGAGCGTTCTTGAAGCTCCGGATTCCTTCTCCCAGCCCCTTGCCGATTTCCGGGATCTTCCGGCCGCCGAACAAGAGAACCGCGATGCCAAGAATCACCAGCAACTCGGGAACGCCGAGATTTGGCATATGACCTCCTAAGGTTATTCGCCGTTCAGTGAGTCCCTGAACCGCCGGATTCCGGCCCCGCGATCACCGGGAAGCGCGGCAGTTCCTGCCTGCCAACTTGCGGCAACATGGTCTCCTGAGATTTCATTGTAGGCTCCCCCAGGGTGGGAGTCAAGCGCCCCAGAGGGTGCGCGACATAAGAATGGACGGTCTGCGAGTTGGGCTGGAATTGCGCCTTCTCTGAGTATATGCATATACTCAGAAGAGGAGGTGCCTTGTGTCTCAGTCTCTCGCCGACCTGGAGGCCGCACGCGCCAAGCTTTT
>DASQHK010000084.1:0-3497 GCA_035632135.1 Bryobacterales bacterium | reverse complement strand
ACCTTGTCAATGGTCAGGTTCTCGAACCAGTATTGCCCCGACTTGCCCGCCACCAGAATGTCCAGGTCGCCGTCGCCGTCCAGGTCGGTCACCACGAACTGGGTGCCGGCGCCGGCCGCCGAATTGTAAGCGATGGTGTGCCGCGTGAACGTCCCCGTCTTCTGGTCGATCTTGTAATAGTAAAGACATAGCGGATCAAACGAGCCGGGGTCTTTCTCGTCGTGGCCCCGATACCGCTTGCCGGCCAGCAGCTCCGGCTTCCCGTCGCCGTCAATGTCCACCAGCTTCAAGTTGTGGATCTGCGAGTAGGACTCATCAATGACGTGCTGGGTCCAGGTGCGCTTGCCCGTCTTATCCTTGCCCTGCTCCAGCCAGTAAAGTCCGTAGCTATGGCCGCGGCCATAGATAATATCGGTCAGTCCGTCGCCGTTCACGTCGTAAGCGATAATCTCGAAGCCCGCCTCGTGCAGGTTCCATTCCGGGTTCCACTCCCACTTGTCGGCGGCCAGATCGACTTGCCTCCACCAGCCCTTGGTGGTGAGGATGTCCTTCTTGCCGTCGCCATCCACGTCGCCCACGCCGGCCCCGTGGCCGTCGCCCTGTTTGCCCACCAGCCGCGGCGTCACCTTCCCGTCTTTGATCTGGAGCCAGTAAATGGCGCTTGGCGAATAGTGCGCCGGGACGAGGTCAAGCACCCCGTCGCCGTCCACGTCTTCTGCCGCAAAACCCTCGGTGTGGAACGAGCGCATGATGAGATGCTTGGCCCACTGCACGCCGGCCTTGTGCGGGTTCTCGAACCAGAAGATGCCGTCGTCCTGCCATCCGGCGCTGATCACGTCCATGTAGCCGTCACCGTTCACGTCGAAGGCAAACTCGCCGCAGTCGGAGACAAACTCGCCGTGCCGCGGCGCCTCGCGCAGCGGATGCTGGATCCATTTCTCGGCGGAGTAGAGGTTGGGCGGCGCCTTGTACCAGTAGCCGCCGCTGGTCACGTCAGGCTTACCGTCGCCGTCAACGTCCAGCACGGCGATGCCCTCGGCGTGGTCGTCCCCGATCTTGTGCAGCAGGAACCTCGGCTCTTTCGGCGGCTGCCGCCCGGGATCCTCCGCGGCGGCCCTGGCCCTCGCGGTGGACTGGCCCCGGCCAAAGCAAGCCGCCAGGAAAACTAAGCAAAACACTGTATAGACAAGCCACTTCATGCCTTGCAGGATAGAACGTGCGGGGCAATCATGGCAACCGAAAACCCTGGTTCCGGGTTAGACTGTACAGTCAGTTGGCACGGAGGCAGAGTTTCTGACGTGACGCCTGACACCGAACCCCCCCGGCCCGGCGAGGAACTCCCCATCCAGGGCCTGTCCGAATACCTTCGTCCTTTGCTGCCGCTGGGCGAAAATCCTCTGGTCATCGAGCAGTTCCCCGGCGGCCATTCCAATCTCACGTATCTGCTGCGTTTCGGGGAGTGCGAACTGGTGCTGCGGCGCCCGCCGCTGGGCCCGGTGGCCCCCACCGCCCACGACATGGTGCGCGAGTACCGGCTTCTGAAGTCTGTACACGCCGTCTTCCCGCTGGCCCCGCGGCCCTGCCTGCTCTGCGAAGACACCGGCGTGCTGGGCGCGCCCTTTTACCTCATGGAGCGCCGCTGCGGCCTGGTGGTGCGCCGCGAGCTGCCGCCGGAGCTCGCCTCCCAGTCCCCCGAGGTCCTCACGCTGCGCCGCAGCGTCAGCGAAGCTGTCGTCGACACCCTGGCCGATCTGCACGCCATCAACATCTACGAGCGCGGCCTGACCGGCCTGGGCAAACCCGACGGCATGCTGGTCCGCCACATTCGCGGCTGGATCCGGCGCTGGGAAGCCGCCAAAACCCGCGAAATTCCGGCCATGGACGGCCTGGCCATCTGGCTGTTCAAGCGCCTCCCCAAGACGGCCCCGCAACCCACGCTGATCCACAACGATTACAAACTCGACAACGTGATGCTCTCCGCCGACAACCTGGCCCGCGTGGTGGCGGTCTTCGATTGGGAGATGGCCACCGTCGGCGACCCGCTGGTCGATCTGGGTATTTTCCTATCCTACTGGCCGCAGGCCGGCGACCCCGAGACGCGCCGCGAGGCGATCTCCGGCGTCACCGCGCTGCCCGGCTGGCTCACCCGCGCCGAGATCGTCGAGCGCTACGCCCGCCGCACCGCCTTCGATGTCTCGCACGTCTCGTTCTACGAGACCTACGCCCTGTTCAAGGTCGCTGTGATTTTGCAGCAGATTTATTTCCGCTACCACGAGGGCCAGACGCACGATCCCCGCTTCGCCGACTTCGAAAACCGCGTCATCGGCCTGGCCGAGGCGGCCATGGACCTGGCCTCCGGCTCGTAAGCGCCTCTCACTCCCGCGTTCCCGCCTTCGCCATCCACACGTTGCCGCTCATTTCGCCCAAGTTGAACACCAGCATGTCGCGGGCGGCGGAGAGGCCGAGCCAGTTGGTAGTGAGATGGATCATCGAGCGCGTGGCGGTGTGGAAATGCTGGATGGGAAGCGGGGGTCCCGCGGGATGCTTCGTCGCCGGGTCCAGGCGCGCGGCCCAGAGGCACCGAAACCCGTCGCGCTCGGAGATGAAGTAGAGAACGCCTCCGTCCGGCGACCACGATGGCGCCAGGTCATACGACTCCCCATCTGTCACCGGAATCCAGTCCCGGTCGGCAATGGCCGTCGCGCCCCGAAACGGCGCCACGAATACCGTCGATCGCCCCGGCCGGTTGCGCGCATGGAACGCGATCCACCGGTCATCCGGCGAGAAGCGCGTCCGGTAAATGGCGTACCCCGGCCGCTGCAGAATCTCCGTTTTCTGCCTGGAAGCAAGGTCGAGCAGGCCCACGCTGCGCCCGGGCGGCCAGTACAGCATCTTCTTCGCGTGGGAGGTGAGCGACCACGCCGTGTTGCAATCCTCGCACACCCTCTCCGGCACCCCTCCAGACGTGGGCGCCACGTAGATGACCCGCCGGTCGTTCTCGCCCGTTCCATAGGCCACCTTGGACCCATCCGCGCTCACGGCGGGCCACCCCTCCAGGGAGTTGATTGCCGCCAGCGCCGTCTCCTTGCCGCTCTCCAGATCCTTCAGCCAAACTTCGGGACGCCCGGACCGTTTGGAGACAAACACGACTTTCTTCCCGTCGCCGGAGACGACCGGAGCGAGCTTGGCAGCGGCGCCGCTGGTGAGCCTTTCCATGCCGCCTGTCACTTTTGCCTGACTGACTTCCATCGGCAGTTTCCAGATATCCACCCGGTCCTGCAAGCTGGCGAAAACGAAAAGGCCCCCCGGAGCGGCGGAAGGGTGCAGCTCGAGCCCGCTGCCAGAGGTGAGCCGCTGCGGCGTCCCCGCGGCTCGCCCGTCAGCGGAGAGCGGAAGCTGCCACAAGTTCGTGCTGTCGCCTAATTGCGCCGCAAACAACACGCGGTCCCGCAGCGCCCCCCACTCTTCCGGGATAATCATGTAGGCCCCGGGCGGGG
>DASQHK010000083.1:0-6089 GCA_035632135.1 Bryobacterales bacterium | reverse complement strand
GCAGGCGCAAAACCTGCTGGTGCTGAAGACGGACCCGGGCAACGCCAGCGCGCTGGCCGCGGCGGTGGACCGCGCGGAGTGGCCGGAGGTGGTGGGAACGATCGCTGGTGACGATACGGTGCTGGTGATTGCGCCCGATGCGGGGGCCGCGAAGAGGCTGGCGAAGAAGCTGGAGGGGGTGTAGGAGGGGAGGGCGGCGGGCGCGTGGGCCGCAGCGTACGGCGAGACAATTCCCGTTGAACGTACGACCATGAGGCGCTCCCTTGGGGCGTTCACGGTGACGTTCGATTTACACCCGCTGTGAACGTCGCGGGCGCAGTTTGATAGAATCCAGACCGTGTCCGCCTCAAAGCGGGAACGCTACACGGCCCGGATTTGCTGGAACTCGAACAAGTGGCTGTTCCCGTCGGGCGAGGCACGGCACCTGGAGAAAGGCAGTTATGTCGTTGATGCTGGATTCGGCCACGAGGAATGGCTCTTCAACTTCGCGTGGCTTATCGACGGGTTTCATTACGCCTTCCTCCAGCCCGTCAACAAGTCCTTCAAGAACGTGACCGGGAAGACCCTCGATCTCCTCCTATACACGATCGGCCCAAGCGGTGACAGACTCTACGCCGGCAAGATCTCGAATTGCGAAGTGCTTCAACCGGATGGGGCCAAGAAGGCACTGGAGGCGTACAAAAAGCGCGGCTGGCTTAAGAGTATGGCGGAACAAGTCGGCAGGGTTGAAGGGAACGTCGAACATATACTCAGCGAAACGGATGCATTGCTCCTGTTTAACGTCCGGTTCCGCCAAGACAACGCAGACATCTACGACCCGCTTGTACTGGCGGATCCGAAGGACACCGTCTGGAAGCTCAAGCGGTACACCCTCGTTGCCGCCGACGAGGAGATTGACAAGCAATGGCGAACTCGGAAGGGTAAGGCCACCCCTCCCCTCATCAGGACCCTTCCGGCGCTGTTTGGGAAGAGCTAATCTCAAACTGCACGGCGCGGAAAAGCGTGTCGAAGCGACGGCTCATGCGCTCG
Source organism: Bryobacterales bacterium (assembly GCA_035632135.1). GTDB lineage: Bacteria > Acidobacteriota > Terriglobia > Bryobacterales > JACQDG01 > DASQHK01. Next base: position 5,060 of record DASQHK010000083.1, on the reverse strand, counting down.
CGAAGTCGGCAGCTGGGAAATTGGCGAGCCCGTCAAACTGACGCCTACGCGGGGCCCGCCCGCCCCTCCAGTGAAATATAATGCAGGTATGGCGGAAACGAGCGTTTTCTGGCTGCGGGTTACGCTGGCGCTCTATTCGCTTGGGCTGGGGCATGCGCTGCTGACGGTGATCCGGCGGCGGCAGCGGCTGTTTTCGGCGGCGCTGGCGGCGATTTGCGTGGGGGCGGTGTTTCACCTGGTCTCGATCGTGGAGGAAGGGTTTTCCGCCGGCCGCTTTCCGGTGGTCAACCTGTACCAGTCGTCGTCGCTGATCGGCTTCCTGATCACCACGCTGTTCCTGATCGCCTACTGGCGATACAAATACGACAGCCTGGCGATATTCATTTTCCCCATCGTTTTTCTGTTTACGCTGGTGGCGAGCTTCGGCCATCCGGTGCAGCCGTGGTCGAATCCGGTGGTGCGCAGCTCGTGGCTGGCCGTGCACGTGGTGCTGCTGCTGCTGGGCTACGCGGCCTTGTTTCTAACCTGCGCGGCAGCGGTGATGTATCTGATTCAGGAGCGCGAGCTGAAGTCGAAAAAGCCTCGCGCGTTCTACCACTGGCTGCCGCCGCTGGGCGCGCTGGACGAGCTGAGCTATAAGACGATGGCCGCGGGGTTTGTGCTGATCACGCTGGGGCTGATCGCCGGCTCGTTCTGGGCGTTCGTGGAGTGGGGCACGCGGTGGGTGGTGGACCCGAAGATCATTCTGGCTTTCATCACGTGGATGATCTACCTGGTGATGATCTTCACGCGCTGGACGATCGGGTGGCGGGGGCGCAAGGCGGCCTATTTCGCCATCGCCGGCTTCTGCTGCGCGGCGCTGACGTGGATGGTGGACAGCGGCGTGCATTCGTTTGTGACACACTGATGAACCTTCTGGTTGTGGGTCTGAGCCACCGCACAGCGCCCATCGAGGTGCGCGAGCAACTGGCGCTCGCCGAAAGCGAGATGGCCGGCGCGCTTGAAGCGCTGGTGGCGCAGCCGGGGATCGCCGAAGCGCTGATTTTTTCCACGTGCAACCGGGTGGAGTTCACCGTGCGGTCGGAGCCGGGAACCGACGCGGTGGCGGAGATCTACGCGTTCCTGGCCAACGGCTGCCGGCGGCCAGTGGAGAAGCTGGAGCGGTATTTCTATCGCCACGCGCAGCGCGACGCCATCCGGCACGTGTTTCGCGTGGCTTCGAGCCTGGACTCGATGATCGTGGGCGAGCCGCAGATTCTGGGGCAGGTGAAGGATGCTTACGCGGCGGCCAAGGCGGCCGGCGCGCTGGGCGGGCCGCTCGAAGAGATCGTGAGCCGGGCGTTCCACGTGGCGAAGCGGGTGCGCAGCGAGACGGGCATCGGCCAGATGGCCGTTTCGGTGAGCTACGTGGCGGTGGAGCTGGCGCGCAAGATTTTCGGCACGCTGGCGGGACACACCGTACTGATCATAGGCTCCGGCAAGATGAGCGAGCTGGCAGCCCGGCACCTGCGGCGCTCGGGAGCACCGGCGGTGTTTGTGGCCAACCGCACGCACGAGAAGGCCCTGGAGATGGCGGCGCGCTTCGAGGGGCGGGCGGTGCCGTTCGAGCAGCTCTTCGATTTTCTGCCACTGGTGGATATCGTCATCAGCTCCACGGGGTCGCCGGACTTCATCATCACGCGCGAGCGGGCGCAAGCGCTGATCGGAGCGCGCAAGAACCGGCCGATGTTCCTGATCGACATCGCCGTGCCGCGCGACGTCGATCCGGAGGTCAACAAGATCGACAATATGTTTTTGTACGACATTGATGACCTGCAGCAGGGGGCCGACGCCAACAAGCGCGAGCGGGAGCGCGAGGCGGAGCGGGCCGAGGCCATCGTGGACGGCGAGGTGGAGCGCATGATGGAGCGGCTGAAGGCGCACGACGTCGCCCCGACCATCGTCTCGCTGCAGGCGGAGCTGGACCGGATCCGGCGCGCGGAGGTGGAGCGGCACCGGGCGAAGCTCGGCGCGCTCACGCCGGAGCAGGAGCAGGCGATCGAGGCGCTGACGCGCGGCATCATCAACAAGATCGCCCACACGCCCATCAGCCACCTGAAAACTCTGGCCAGCCATCCCGACGGTCTGCATTTTATCGACGCCGTGAAGCGCGTGTTCAACCTCAAAGAATGAAACCACAGATGAACACAGATTCACACAGATGAGAACCGCTTTGCCGATGCCGGGGTTGTCCTCATGATCATCGGCTCGCGCGGCTCGCCACTGGCGCTGCGGCAGGCGCGGTGGGTGGCGGCGCAGTTGCCGGGCGCCGAGATCGCCGTCATCAAGACCACCGGAGACAAGATCACGGACGCGCCGCTGGCGCAGGTGGGCGGGACCAAGGCGCTGTTCACGAAGGAGATTGAGGAGGCGCTGCTGGACGGCCGCATCGACTTCGCCGTGCACAGCATGAAGGACCTGCCGGTGGAGATCGATGCGCGGCTCACGATTGCCGCGGTGCCGGCGCGGGAGGATGCGCGCGATGCGCTGGTGGGGAGCCGGCTGGCGAAGTTGCCGGAGGGCGCGGCGGTGGGGACCAGCTCTTTGCGGCGAGCGGCGCAATTACGGCATGTGCGGCCCGATCTGCGCGTCGAGAACCTGCGGGGCAACGTGGATACGCGGCTGCGGAAGCTGGACGAGGGCCGCTACAGCGCGATCGTGCTGGCGGCGGCCGGACTGCGGCGGCTGGGGCTCGCGGGACGTATCACCGAAGTGCTCGAGCCGGAGGTGATGTGTCCGGCGATCGGCCAGGGGGCGCTGGCGATCCAGGCGCGGGCCGGCGATGAGCGAGTGCTCGCGGCGCTGGCCCCACTCGATAACGCCGCGGCGCGGATCGAAACTACCGCCGAGCGGGCGATGCTCGCGGAGCTGGGCGGCGGGTGCCAGGTTCCGGTGGGCGGCTCGGCGCGTGTGGCGGGCGACCGGTTGCGGCTGGTCGCAGTGGTGGCTTCGCCCGATGGGGCGGAGATGCTGCGCGCGTCGCTCGAAGGGCCGGCGTCCGATCCGGGGGGCCTCGGGCGGCGCGCGGCGCAGGAATTGCTGAGCCGGGGGGCGGGCAGAATCCTCGAGCAGGTGTACGCCCCGTGAGCCGGGGCGCACGGCGCAAAGCCGAATCCATTCCTACTGTCGTGCTGATAGGCGCAGGGCCGGGCGATCCGGGGCTGGTGACGGTGCGGGGCCTGGAGTGCATTCGCCGCGCGGACGTAATCCTCTACGACAACCTGGCGGCGCCCGCGCTGCTCCGCTTTGCGAAGCCCGGCGCAGAGAAGAAATACGTCGGCAAGAAGCGGGCTGCGCACGCGCTGACGCAGGAGCAGATCAACGCCCTGCTCGTGGAGCACGCGCGGGCGGGGCGGCGCGTGGTGCGGCTGAAAGGCGGCGACCCGTTTTTGTTCGGGCGGGGCGGCGAAGAGGCGGAGGCGCTGGCGGCGGCGGGCGTACCGTTTGAGGTCGTGCCGGGGGTCAGCTCGGCCATGGGCGCGGCGGCTTACGCGGGCATTCCGCTCACGCATCGCGAGCACACGTCCGCGGTAACGTTTGTCACCGGGCATGAGGTGGACAAGATCGACTGGACGCGGGTGGGGGCGTCGGAGACGATCGTGGTGTTCATGGGACTGGTGAGTTTCGGCGAGATCGCGCGGCGGCTGATGGAGGGCGGCCGCCCGGCCGCGACTCCGGCGGTGGCGGTGCGCTGGGCGACGCGGCCGGATCAGCGGACCATCGCAGGCACGCTGGGCGACCTGGCCGGCAAGATCGCCGCGGCGGGGCTGAAGCCGCCCACGCTGATCATCGTGGGCGAGGTGGTGCGGCTGCGAGAGAAGATCAACTGGTTCGAGCGGCTGCCGCTTTTCGGCAGGACGGTGGTGGTGACGCGCGCGCGCGAGCAGGCCGGGGCGCTGGGGGGGAGGCTGCGCGAGCTGGGCGCGAATGTAGTGGAGATACCCACTATTGAGATTCAGCCGCCGGCCGACTGGAAGCCGCTCGATGCGGCGCTGATGCGCCTGGACGCCTTCGACTGGCTGATTTTCACCAGCGCCAACGGGGTGCGCTTCTTCACCCAGCGGCTGGACGCCTCGCCACGAGACTTGCGCGGATTGCGGGCGCGCCTCTGCGCCATCGGACCGGCCACCGCCGCCGCCCTGGCAGCGCTGCACCTGAAAGTGGACCTGGTGCCGGCCGAGTACGTGGCGGAAAGCGTGGTGGCAGCGTTTGAGAAAATTCCGCTGGAGGGCGCGCGGATTCTGCTGCCGCGAGCGGCGGCGGCGCGAGACTTGATTCCGAAGGAGCTTGAAAAGCGCGGCGCGCAGGTGACGGTGGTGGAAGCCTATCGCACCGTGGCGGCGCAGGGCGTCGAATGGCCGGAGAAGTTTCGCCCCGACTGGATCGCTTTTACAAGCTCATCAACCGTCGAGAATTTCCATGCGCTGTTTGGCGCGGAGCGCTTGCAGGGAGTGCGCGTCGCGTCGATCGGACCGGTCACCTCGGCGACGGCGCGGCGGCTGGGGATTGAGGTCGCCGCGGAGGCGCAAGAGCACACGGTGGAAGGGCTGGCCGGCGCGCTGCTTGCTGCCGAGGAGCACCGCTAGCGACCGAGCGCGCGGCGCCCGGCTTCGAGCGTTTCGACGATCGCGTCCACGTCGAACACGCAACCGCCCCAAGTGCCGCCGCCGACCTGCTGGAGCGCGGCCCACAGGCGTGTGTCGAGCGGCAGGTTTTCATCCGGCGCGAGATCGGGGCGCGGCGGACGCTGGGCCAGCACGCGCGCGCCCTCTTCCAGGCCAAACTCGCGGCCGTCCGCACCGGCCAGGTCGACGCTTCCTTCGAGGCGATTGCGGTCGACGATGATGCGGATGATATCGCCGTCGCGGACCTTGCCGATCGGGCCGCCGGCCAGGGCCTCGGGGCCGACGTGGCCGATGCAGGCGCCGGTCGAGACGCCGGAGAAGCGCGCGTCCGTAATCACGGCGATGTGCTTGCCGAAGCTGAGGTGCTTGAGCGCGGAAGTGATCTGATAAATCTCC
>DASQHK010000082.1:0-1848 GCA_035632135.1 Bryobacterales bacterium | reverse complement strand
AGGCTCTCGAGCGGCTCACCTGCCGGCTGGCCGACCGCGTTTTCGCGGTGAGCCCGTCGGTTGCGCGCAGCGCGATTCAGGCCGGCTGCGCCGCAGATAAGATCGTCGTAGCCGGCAACGGCAGCGCGAACGGCCTGGATCCGAAGCGCTTCGATCCGCGCCGCATCGCCGCCGAACATACGGCCGGCTTGCGGCGCTGCTATCAGATTCCGGAGGGCGCCCCTGTGATCGGCCTGGCCGGGCGACTGGCGCCGGACAAGGGCCTGGCGGAGCTGGAGGCGGCCTGGCAGCTTCTGCGGGACCGCTTTCCCGGCGCCCATCTGTTGCTGGTCGGCGAGACCGAGCCGCACGATCCGCTGCCCGCCCCGTTGCTGGCGCGGCTGCGCCTCGATCCGCGGGTGCATTTCACCGGCTGGCGCCGCGATATGCCGGAGCAATACCTTCTCATGGATGTGTGCGTGCTGGCCAGCCGGCGCGAGGGGCTGCCTTATGCGGCCCTGGAAGCCGCCGCCATGGAGCGGCCCGTCGCCGGCTTCTGCGTCGACGGCGTGGTCGATGCCGTCGAGCACGGTTCTACCGGACTGCTCGCTCCGGCCGGCGACGTGGCGGCGCTCGCCGCCGCCATCGCAGGCCTGCTCGAGGATCCCGGCCTCGCCCGCCGGCTGGGCCAGGCCGGCCGCGCCCGCGCGGAGCGGCTGTACCGGCGCGAGCCGCTGTGGGAGATATTGTATCAGCAATATCGAGAGGCCCTTTTGGAGCGTGCCGGTTCGGGCGCGCTCGCGGCGCGGCGGTGGTGGAAACGCCCGCTCGACCTGGTGGCTGCTTCCCTCTTGCTGCCCCTGCTCGCGCCGCTGCTGCTCGTCATTGCGCTCAGCGTCTGGCTGGACCTGGGCCGCCCGGTTCTCTACCGGCAGCGGCGGCCGGGCTGGCGCGAGCGGCGCTTCGACATTCTCAAGTTTCGCACCATGCGCTCCGCCGGCGGCCAGGACCGGGACCGGCTCACGCCGCTCGGCCGCTTCCTCCGTCGCACGAGCCTGGACGAGTTTCCCCAGCTTTTCAATATCCTGCGCGGCGAGATGAGCTTCATCGGGCCGCGCCCGCTGCTCGAGCGCTATCTGCCCTATTACACCGCCGGGGAGCGCCGCCGCCACCTGGTTCGTCCCGGTCTGGCCGGCTGGGCGCAACTGCACGGCCGCAATCATCTCCCCTGGCGGGAGCGGCTGGCCCTCGATGTCTGGTACGTGGACCATGCCTCGTTGGGGCTCGATGCCCGCATCGCTCTGGGGTCGCTGTGGATGATCCTCGCGGGGCAGGGCGTGGAGGAAGATCCGTCGTCCGTGATGCCCGATCTCGACGCCGAAAGGATGAGCGCATAAGCCATGCCCGATCGCGGCTGGAGAATCGAAGCGGCGGCCCCACAAGACGCCGGCAGCATTGCGCGTCTGGTGCGAGCGTCGCTGCCCGTGGCGTTGCGCCGGCTGACTATTTGGTCCTCGCCGCGCGCCGGCCGCTACGTCCATGCCATCCTCTGCGGCGCTTTTCCGGGCGAGCGTCACCAGTTCTATCTCCTGCGGCGAGGCTCGACGCGGGCCGGCTTGGCCGCCTTCCGGCTTTTCGAAGGCGCTGCCTTCCTCAACCACCTGTACATTGCCCCGCGCTACCGCGGCTCCTCGCTCGGAAGCTGGCTGCTCGAAGCAGCGGCTCGCTGTTACCTGGCCCGGCATCCGGCGCCGGAAATCGGCCTGGACGTGTTCGCCCGAAACCGGAGCGCCACTGCGTGGTACCGGCGGCTGGGCTTCGAGCAGCGCACCCGGCTGGGCTGGTGGATATCAGTTAGAGGCGTGCGCG
>DASQHK010000081.1:0-4132 GCA_035632135.1 Bryobacterales bacterium | reverse complement strand
GCCGATTTGAATCGTAAGCTGGCCGGGATCAGCCAGAGGCGCCGCGCCCTGGAACAGTTCATCCGCGGGCTCCGGCGGATTGGTCGGCCCGAAGCCGGTACCGAACAGAGAAATGATCTCGCCGGGCTTGGCGGGCAGCGTACTTACGGCGCTGCCAAACAGACCCGGCTTCCCCAGCAGTTTCCCGTTCGAGTGTTCCGCCGCCAGGTACCGCCGATTCTGCGGATCGAACAGAAAGAAGGCGGGTGAATAAACCTGGAGCGTTGCCGCCGCCGCTGCGCTCGTCCCTTGCGGATTGGTTACCGTCACGTTCACCGGCCCGAGTGTGCTGTCGGAAGGCGCCAGCGCGTTGATCTGCGCGGGGCTGATGAAGTACACCGCAGCGGGCTTCCCGTTCACCTGGACGCTGACGCCGTCGAGCGCGGCCGGCAGCTTGTTGCCTGTGAAATCCGCGCTGCCCCAGATTCGCGTGGTCCCTGAGAGACGATCGCCATAGATCGTGATCCACGAGCCGCTCGAAATCCCCGCTTGCGAGCTGGCGGCGTTCATGACCCCGCCCGGCGAAATATGCGGGATGCTTCCAGCGGCGCCTTGTCCCGCCAGCGAGATACTGACGCTCGGAATAGCGGGATCGTCGGAAGCAATGCCGAGGGATCCGGATTGCGCGCCAGCCGTAGTGGGGCTGAAGCGCACCACCACCGTCTGCTGCCCGCCCGTTGCCAGCGTGAAGGGCGGCGCAGGTGAGGTTACGCTGAACAGCGCGTTGGTCATGGTGAAGCCCGTTACGGTCAGTGATGCCATGCCCGTGTTCTGGACGCTGAGCGTGAGATCTTTCGTGGTGTTCGCATTGATGCTGCCGAAATCAAGCGTGTTGGGGCTCACGGCAATGCTGCCCGACGACGAGGATACAGTCTGCCCCCCGGTTAGCATGACCGTGGTGGTCCCGCTGGCGGCGTCGTTGCTCACGATGGTAAGCGTACCCGACTGGGCCCCGGCCGCTGCCGGGGTGAAGCGTACCGTGACTGCCTGGCGGCCTCCCGCGGCGATCGTCAGCGGCGCTGCCGGCGTAATGGCCGCAAAGACGGTGTTGTCGATCGCGAGCGACTGCATGGCCAACGGTCCGTTGCCTTTGTTGCGCAGCCACAGCGTTTGATCGGAGGTTTGCCCTACCGGCACGACGCCAAAGTCCAGGCGCGCCGGCGTCACTTCGACCCGCGGTGTCGCAACGATGGTCACGGGGCCCACGGTCGCTGCGGCCGTGTTCACGCCGTTGGTCCCCAGAACGCGGAAATAGGTCTGGGCGCCTGCCTGGATCTCGGCCGTATCGAAATCAAATTGCGGTTGCTGCACATCCACATCAAGCGGCAGCCACGAGGCGCCGCCGTCGGGAGAATATTCGACCACATACGAGAGCGCATGCCCGCCCGGATCGGCGCCGGTCCAAGTGATGGTGTGCGCGCCGTCCCATTGGGCGCCGGCCTGGGGCGCAGTGAGCTGTAGTGTGGGCGCTTTCGCCGCGGGTGTGACCGCAGCCAGCTCCTGGCTGCCGTGCCGCAGCGCGATGCGTGTGATTCCGGCAGGACACGGAACTTTCAACGAAAAACTCTGCTGGTCAAGAGGCTCGAACGTTTCGGACGACTGGAACGTCAGAGTGAAGCAATAATCCGTGAGTGCGTTCCCGGCAGCCGTCAGCCGCAGGCAATAATTGCCCGCCGGATCGGACGCCTTTGCCGGCGTCGAAGCGCTGAATTGATACGCCGGATCCAGTTGGCCCGCGGCGCCGTCCGCGCGCGCAGAGCCGCTCACCAGCATATATTGGGCCGCAGCAGCGGTTGCGGGCGATGATTGCGGATGCGCCGCAGCCGCCGCCCGCTTCAATACCTGGGAGTTCATCAGCACTTGGTAATTGTGGTCCGAGATCCAGATGTTGGAGCCAGGGGGCGAACAATACGACATGACGTCTTTCTTACTGGCAGGCTTGACCTCCATGGTCGCCGGATCCATGCCGACCTCGTGGATGGTGCTGTCCTTATAAGGCCAATCCGTTTTTGGGTCTTCCGCCCCGCAGCCGTCCGCAGTGTTGGTATGTCTCAGCCCCAGGTTGTGACCGGTCTCATGGGCCAAGGTCATGGCGGCATCGAGCTGGCCCTTCGCCACGCTGGTGTCGACGTTGTAGGTGACCCGGCCCGCCCCGCCAAGAAAAACCGGATTCGAGTCGCCCAGAATCGTGGATGAGCCTGGATGGTACGGGAACCAGGTGGCGAGCTGATCGATCCCACCCTTTTCTTGATCCAGCAGGTTGTAAAATTTCTGCAGCGTCACGAACAACGTGTCTATGTCAGCGACCGTATTCACTGGCTGACGCCACACCTTTTCGGGAACTTGCCAGGGCACATACTGGACCCCTGCCAGGGGATAAAGTTTGGCCAGCAGCTCATCGGCTGCACCGATATTGGCGGTGGGACACAGTTTGTTGGTCCCCGGCGGCTGGTAACACATAGGCCAGTAGTAGACATAAATGGGGTCCGGCATATTGGCGGGCGCCGTGAAAGTCACATTTTGAGGGAGCAAATTGTTGGCCGTGTTCTGCTCATTGGCGCTCGCCGGCGCCACGACTTCGGCGATCAACCGCAGCGAGCCCACGGCGGTCCAATCTTTGGGCAGCAGGAAGTTGAGCGAATCGTTAGTGTTCGAGCGCAGAAAGGTCACCGGCGCGGTGATCGGTCCGTTAACCGGCGAGAGCGGCGAGCCCGCGAGTTCAATATCATTCCGGGAGCCATGCAGATACCCTGTGACACCTGCGACCGGCTGGGGGTTGTCGCCGTTGAGCTTCACGAAGATCCTGGCGGCGGTGCTTTTGCCGGCCACCAGCGGAATGCTGTTGTCGGGGTGCTGCACCGTTTGCACCAGTTCCAGATGATCCACCGACAGGTCTACATTCGCCGGCGGCGGAGCCGTCGCATAGTTGGTTTCGATCCTGACGTAAACCGACGCTGTAGGATTGCCTGCCTTAAGCAGCTCGACGCTAGCCGAGTAATACAAGATGAACCATTGCCGGTGGTCCGCGCTGTAGACGTTGGACATCGCGACGGTCGTCAGGCTGCACGGGCGGTTGACCAAAAAGTTGCTGGTCCCCTGCGGCACTGGCGCGAGGTTGGACATCGTAGGGCAATCTTGCGGCTGGCTCATGTCCCCATCGATGATTTGGGTATCGCTGTAGAAGGTTCCGTCGGGCGTGGTGTAAGTGCCCGCGAGTGCCGCCGATATCTGGAACGGCGACGGGAACTGGAGATTGTTACCGCTCTGGGTGGCTAAGGGAGCCACCGCCGGAGAGGCCAGAGTAAGCTGTCCCTGAAGCGAAGCTCCGTTGCAGTCGGCGGCAATGGGAATGGTTGTGGTGGCCGTCGTGTAAATGGCCGTCGGGGTGTCCGAGATGGTGCAGTTCTGATCGGAGGTAACCCACACCTGGTGAAACGCGAATGTGTAGCTGGTTTGCGCCATCGCCGCGCCACAGCTCGCCACTAACAACAACGCCAAATTCGGGATCTGTTTTCGCAATGCCTTACACCTCTCGCTGGCCGGGCGTTCAGTCGTGAGCCGATTCTCCTCGCGGGAGCAATGCCGGCTTTAAGGTAGATCGGCAGGAAAAGTGGAATGGTTTAGGGCGTACGCGGCATCCACGCACTCCAGAAACTTATCGTCACCTGGGTCAACCGCTATCCGCAGGGGGCGTACCGCGTGGACAAGCTGCGAATGGTTCTTTATGATCTGAAGGAACTGCTGCCGGAGGCCCTTGCGGATGGTCCGGCATGGCTCGTTGACTGCGCTCGAGCGGCGCCGCGGCATTCGAAAAACCTACCCGGCCGTGCTCTTCACTTCGGGCAGGAATCTTCGCACGCCATAATCATACGCCGCGGCGCCCAGGATGCCGCCCAGGATCGGGCCGACAATCGGAACCCAGAAGACCTTCGGGCCGTTCGTGAGCCCGTTATTCTTGAAGCCGGCGATGGCCGTGAAAAGCCGCGGGCCGAAATCGCGCGCCGGGTTGATGGCGTAGCCGTGCATGCCGCCGAACGACATGCCGATGGCGACCACCACCGCGCCGATCAGCACCGGCGTGAGATTCGCTCCC
>DASQHK010000080.1:0-2783 GCA_035632135.1 Bryobacterales bacterium | reverse complement strand
TCCTACCTTCCCCACAAGCGCTGCAGCCGGTACCCTTTGCGGCCGGCGAGCTCGAGCAGATTGAACAGAATGGCCAGCGCCAGGAAGCCCGGCCACAAGTCCATACTGGTGGTGACGGACCGGTTTCCGGCGTCGAAGACTCGATCGATCGCAGGGTTGAAGCGGCCGCCGGTTGATGCGGCGACCTGGCGCAGCAGCTCGGGGTCGGAGCCGTATCGGCTGAGTTCCGCCTCCTCGCGATACAGACCCACCTCCGGAAACCGCTCCAGATCGCTCGCCGGGCGAATGCGAAACAGCCCCTGCCGGCCCTCGATCGGCACGCGGCCCTGGTAGATCGAGGCGGCCACGCGCTTCAGCGGCACGGCCTTGCGAAAGCCGTCCGGCCCGAGCACGTAAAGATCGGGCGCCGCCGGCACGTCCGCATCCGCTTGAAACCGGTAGCGCACCACGATCTCGTTGTTGGCGCTGTCGAACTGCGCGGTGGCTTCCGTTTCGGGCGCGCGCGGCAGCAGATCGCGCAGCACGTTGGTCCACAGCCGGTCGTAGCCCGGCCAGGCGATCCAGTTCACCGCCCACCGTGCCTTGGCGTCGGAGGCGAACACCACCGAGCGCCCCAGCCCGTACTGCCAGCGCGAGAGCAGGGGGTCCTTCCCGTCCACCTGCAAAATGGTTTCCGCCTGCGGCTTGGCGATGAACTTCAGGTAGCCCAGCAGCGGCGGCGCCTTCGCCATCCCGACGTCTTCCAGGATCTCCACGTCGCGCAGCACCGCCGTGCGCACCGGCTTTTCCACCGCGGAAGATCCCGTGTGCTCCATCACGTCCTTCAGCAGCAACTGCTCGAGGTTCGCGAAATCGATCAGGAAATACGATTTGCCCTTGGCGAGCGCCGCGACTTTTTCCAGATACACGCGGTTCACGTCCTGGCCGAGGCCGACCGTCGAGATCGTCACCTGATTGGCGGCGGCCTCTTTCGACAGCGCCATGCTGTCGCCTTCTTCCGAAATCCCATCCGTCAGCAGCACAATGTGCTTGTAGACGGCCTTCACCCGCTTGATCTGCCGGTAAGCTTCGTTGAGCGCCGGGGCGATCTGCGTGCCGCCGTCGGGCGTGATGCCGGCGATCAGCCGCTTGATCAGCGCCAGGTTGTCAGCCTTGCGCATCGGCACCGCCCACTGGAACGAGTTGTCGAAGATCAGCACGCCCACCTGGTCGATCGGCCGCAGGTTCTCGACCACCCCGATCGCCGAGAGGCGCGCCAGCTCCATCTTCTTGCCTTCCATCGACGACGACTTGTCGATGATGAGCACGACGGCCGTGCCCTCGGGCGTGCGCGGCGGCGCGATCTTCGCGGGAAGCATTCTTTGCACGGCGTCGTCGCTCTGCTTGTGCTCGGCGTAGACGTTGTTCTCGCCCGCGATCAGCGCAAAGCCGCCGCCCTCTCGCACGTATTCCTCGGCCTGCTTCTTCTGGTCGGCGGGCCACGATTCCACGTCGGAATTCACCGCCAGCACCACCTGAAACTCGCGCAGCGGACGCGGCGGAAGCGCCGGCGCTTCGACCACGTCGAACCTCGCCGCGTCGATCACCTGGCGCAGATGGCGCAGCGCCTCCGGCGGCTCCTGGGTGAGGAGCAGAAGCCGCGGCCGCCGCAGCGAAATCACGCGATCGAAACGCGCCTCGCCCAAGCCTTCCGCGCGGACCACGCCCGTCACCGGCGTCGCCCCGGCCGCGTCCAGTTGCACCCGCACGCGCAGCGTGTTCGTCCCCGCGGCCAGCTTTACCGCCGCCCGCCCGATCGGCTTGCCCTCGGCCGTGATCTCGACCGTCGCCGGGGCGGCGCGCGGGCTTCTGACCCCCGCCTCGATGTGAAATTTCTCGCCGGTGAACGCTTGCGCCGGCAGCGACACCGATTCCAGCTCCAGCGCCGGCTGGCCCCGTCCGGCGAGCGCATAGGTATCAACCGGCACGCCCAGCAGCCGCGCCTGGTAAACGGCCCGCTCCACGCTGCCCATGTTTTCGAGGCCGTCCGATACCAGCAATACCCGGGGCACGCGCCCCTCCGGCAGCCGGCCCAGAGCGTTACGAATGGCGGCTTCGAGGTTCGTGGCGCCGCCCTCGGAATGCAGCTCGACGCGGCTCCGGTTTTCTTCCGGCTTCATTCCGCGCGTGTCGCCGGCAAACGGAATCACGAACAAGTTGTTGCGGCCGCGCGCGGCCTGCGCGCGGGCGATCAGATCGTCTTCCCGGCGCAGGTCCTCCGGCGGCACGCTGGCCGATGTATCGGCCAGCACCGCCAGCGCCACCTTCCGCTCGAACACAGTCAGCCTGGGCTCGGCCAGCGCCACCGCCACGGCCGCCAGCAGCAGCGCCTTCAGCGCCAGCGCGATGTGGCGCGCAGTTTTCTTCCACTCCCACGCCATCCACGCCGCTAGCAATGGCAACAGCAGCAATACCCAGGGCCGGAGGAACATCATGAATGCACCTCCGCGGCCTCGGGCTGCTCCGCCGGGGACTGTTCCGCCGGCGTCGCCGCCATCGCCGGCCTCCCCGCGGCGGTGGGTGCGGCCGGATCGCGTCCGTAAAGAATCCAATCGGCCAGCAGCCCCAGCGCGCCCGCCAGCGCCAGCCACGGCCACAGATCCCGTCCGAGCGGCGTGGCGCCCGACGCCGGCGGCACGCCCCGCTTCGTTCCCGGCGGCGGCGTCCACCGCGCGTCGCCCACCTCCGGCAGGTTCAGTGCGTAGACCAGCTCGCGCTCCGGCATCGTCACGTGCACCGTTCCC
>DASQHK010000079.1:0-7494 GCA_035632135.1 Bryobacterales bacterium | reverse complement strand
TCCGGCGTCATCCGCGCGAGCACGGTCTTGGCGCCGCCGGGGCTCTCGCGGCCGCCGGCCCACAAGCTCCCGTCGGGCAGCTCGATAAAATTCGGCCCGCCGACGCGGTGGCCGGTGGCGTGCCACTGCCATTGCTTGTAGGGCGGCCGGCTCGTCCCGATCCAGGCGTGGCCGTCGTCCGCCTCGCGCCGCACAAGCGCCATCATCTCGTCGCCATTCACGAACCGGACCGTCGCTTCGTCGCCGCCGGAAACGTCCCACTCCGTGATCAGCTTGTAATGCACGCCGTCCACGCTCGAAAACAGGAAGTCCCGGGCGGTGCTCGAGTCGCCGCTGACTCGATAGGAAACGCCATAGGCGCGGCCCTTGTGCCAGGTGACGCGCCACAGCCAGTCGCCCTCCGCCAGAATCGGCTGCGGCGCGGTCCAGTCGTGACCGTTCTTGGAAAACGCCACGCGCGGCCGCCGGCCCTTCAGCGTTTTCCCTTCGTAAACCGAACCGCCGGCCACGATCATCAGCCGGCCATCGGGCGTGAGGGAGAGTTTCGGGTCGCGCAGATCTACGCCGTCTTCGGCCAGCAGCGCCGCCGGCTTCCACTGCTCGCCGTCGGAGGAAACCAGCACTCGCAGCTTGCCGTTGCCGCCCACGTGCGCTTCCGACTCGCGAAACGTGCAATACCAGGCGTTGTGAAAGCGGATCAGATCGGTGAAAGCATTATGCTGGCCGGCGTCCCAGATCTTGCGGACCGAGACGATCTGGGGCGTGCCCGCCTCGAGCGCCGCCACGAAACAGAGGAAAAGACTGAGCAGTCGCATATGGTATTGTCATTGTAAACACGCCGCGCAAGCGGCGTGGGTTTGCGACAGACTATGCGCCGCCTCCTGATCGCCGCGCTTCTCGGTTGCCTGGTGCTCGCCGCGCGCGAAGGCCGGGACTTGATTGGCACGCCGGCCCCGCCGCTGCATTTGCAGCACTGGCTCAACTCCCCGCCGCTCGAGATCGCCTCGCTGCGCGGCAAAGTCGTTCTCCTCCGCTGGTGGACCGACACCTGCTCACTGTGCGCCGCCACCGCCCCGGCCCTGCGCGAAATGGAGCAAAAGTACGGCCCGCGCGGCTTCGTGGTCATCGGCGTCTTCCACCCCAAGGCCGCCGGCGACCGGAGCCTGGACCGCGCGCGCCGCGCCGCCCAGCAACTCGGCTTCACATTCCCCGTGGCCCTGGACGCCGACTGGAGCGCGCTCCGCCGCTGGTGGCTCGACGCCGGCGAGCGCGACTACACTTCGGTCTCGTTCCTGGTCGACAAGCGCGGCGTCATTCGCTACGTGCAGCCGGGCGGCGAGTATCACCAGTTGGCAGCGGGCCAGGACGCCGCCGAGCACCAGGCCTGCCAGCGCGACTACAAAGAAATCGACGCCGCCATCAGCCGATTCTTGGCAGAGTAAATTCTCCGGTATCGGACTCGCCCTTCTTTTCCGCGGCCGGAAGCGCCTCTTTCTCGGCTCCCGGAGCCGGCTCTTTCGCTGCGGGCGGGGCCGCACCCTTGTCGCCGTCCCCCGACCTCGGCAGTTCGCTCAGAAAGCGCATGGCCGCTCCGGCCAGTCCGTCCCACGCTCCGGAGCCTCCGCCCCCGGCGACCAGGATTTCCGGCACGAAGCGGGCCTGCCCCGCCGCCAGCGCCCGCACCACGTTGACCAAAGCCGTGGCGTTGGGGCCGAGCGCTTTCACCTGTGCCTCGTAGCCCTTGGCGCTGGCCAGCCCCACCGCTTCCACCTCCGCGCCCTTCGCCCCGCCCGTCTGCCGGATGTATTCCGCTTCGCCGCCGGCCTCGGCCACGCGGGCGCTGGCGTTGTTCGTCTTGATGTCGATGCCCACCTTCGACCGCGCCAGCTCCGCCTGCATATCAGCGGTGCCCTTGGCGTGCTCCATCTCGATGCGCTGCTCCTGCGATGACTTCTGCTTTTGAAACGTCTGGATCTCCTGGTTGGCGATTTCGCGCTGCGTCAGCACCGTCACCAGATCGTCGGGGAAAACCACGTCCTGAATGTAAACGCCCTTGGTTTCCACCTGGTATTGCTCGAGCTGCGCCTTGATGTGGTTGAACGCTTCCTGCTGCACGAGCTGCCGCGTCTCGATGAACCGGATCGCCGGCATGCTCTGGAGCTTGTCGCGGAAGTGATTGCCCACCGCCGCCTGCAGCACCTCGCTCACCAGGTTCTGCATGGTTCCCACCATGGAGATGACCCGCGGCGCGTTGGTGTCGGGGACGTGAATCTGCACCTGCAGGTCGATCTTGAAGACGAACCCCTCGCTGCTCTTGGCCACGATCTGCTGCAGCTTGGCGTCCAGGTTGTGGGCCTCCGAAACCGCGTCCGCCCAGTTCAGGTTCAGGATCGCGGTGGGAACGATCTCCGGCTCGTAGCAGCGCGGGTTGATGGGATACTTGCCGGTGCGCAGCGGCTCCTGCCACACACCCCGATGGCCCGGCCGCACCAGCGAGCCGAATTTGAACTCCGCGCCGGAGGTGTCCTGCGTGGCCAGACCCACGTAGGCCTTGATCACGGCCACCTGGCCCTGCTGCACCACCAGCATGGGCACCACCTCCACGCTCACCAGGAACGGGTTCAGCGCGTAGGCGCCGTAGAGCAGCGGGTCGTGCTGCAAGCCGATGCGGCCGCCGTGATCGAGGAAGGCCTGGAAGTCCTGGTAGTTGTTGTGCAGGGCCTGCTTGGTCCCCAGCAGCTTTTCCATCAGCTCCGCGTCGGCCGCGCCGCCCTGTTCCATTTGGGCGAGGTCGTCAAAGCCGCCCAGGCGGCTGGCAATGTCGCCGGAAGGCAAGGGGTCGCCCTCATAGGTCGTAACAATGCCGATGGTATCCACCGTCGCGTCCTTGCCTCTGGGCGCCGGCTGGATGCGCACCAGCTCCAGTTGATCGGGCCGCAGGCCGAGCGCTTCGGGGCTCAGCTTGTGGTCCCTGCCGATCTTGGACCGCAGCTCGGGGGAAACCGGCAGCCCGTAAACCTCGCTGCGCGTGATGATCAGGAATCCCACGGGATGAACCGGCACCAGCGTTCCCGGCGGCAGCACCGGCCTCTGCACGCCCTTTTGCCCGCCGTTCTGCACAAACGAGCGCAAATCCGAGAAGTTGGCGAATTCCTTCTTGTACACGGCTGATTTCGCGCCGATCGGAAGGGGCTGGCCCGCCTGCGCGATCACCACACCGATTTCTCCGGCCGGCACCTGCACCCACGGATACCGGTCCACCGAGTACAGCAGCCACGACTTCCAGCGCAGCCCCGCCATCAGCAGATCGGCCTGATAGCCGGCCTCGCCGTTGAAAGCGATCGGATTGTCGTTGGACAGCTTTTTCCGCGAAAAGCGCTTCGTCACCAGCCCGACCTCAGTCGGGCCGATGCGGTGCAGCGAGTGCCGCATCACGAACAGGAAAAACACAACGGCCACCAGAATCTCCACAGTGGTTGCGCTCGGGATCCCAGGCATAGTGCCCTCCCAGTCGCCCGATCTTAGCATTCACCGGCCCGAGAGGTCTGCTCGCGGGCCGGCGCCTCGGCATGACGCCGCTGGGAGCGCTCCTCAGCGCTTGGCCCAATATCGATCTCGGGCCTGCACCACCAGCCCCTTTTGCTTTGCCGTCAGTTGGATCCTGCGAAATTCGGAGATGCGAACGGGCTGATCCGAGACATAGCCCAGGCTGTATTGGCTGCGTAGTTCCTCTTGCACAAGGGAAAAGATCTGCTCGAGGCTCTGTTTCTTGGAGACCTCAAAAAAGCCGCCGCCTGTCTGTTTGGAAATCTGCCGGAGGGCTCCCCTGCCATCCGGGCTTCCCAGGGAGAATGCATAGGCGCTTGCGTCGGAGAACAGGATCGAATACACGAGCGTGTCGGCACGCTGCGCTGCGTCGATCGCGACGGCTAAGGTGGCCTCACTGCCGATGTCGACCCCGTCGGAAAGCACAATCAGCGCTTTGCGGCCCTGCTGACTCTTCATGACGTCTTCTGCCGCCGCGACGACGGCATCGTAGAGTAATGTGCCGCCGCCATTCTGGTGTCGCAGCTCGCGAACGGTGGGGGTATCCACGAAGGAGAGCGCGTCTTCCAACTGGTTGCGCGAAGACGTGAGCGGCTGGCGCATCTGCACCGCCATATCGAATTGCATGAGGAATACCTGGTCTTTGGTTTCGCGCAAGACCTGATCCAGAAAGCGGAAGCTGGCGCCGCGCTCCGCATCGAGCACACGCCGCTGGCTCATGCTGGTATCCACCAGCAGCCCCAGCGTCAGTGGAAGGTCGGACTCCCGCGCGAAATAACGGATCGCTTGCGGCCGCCCGTCTTCCGACAGCGAGAAATCATCCTTGGTCAGGTCGCGGATGATTTGCCCCTTCTTGTTCACCACCGTCGCCAGCACGTTGACGACCTTGACATCCGTTGAAAAAGTCGCCTCCTGCTGGCCGCCCGCAAGGGAATGCGCGCAAAACAGAGAAGCCGCTGCGAGTGCAAACTGACGCCGGGAGCAGCGGCTGTCAGCGAGATCGTCGCGCCTCTCGAAAGGGATCTGCATGCCCTCCTCACAACGACGCTCTCCCGATGCAACCGGTTTCCACCCGAGCACCGATTTCCTGCGTCTCACCCTCTGTTATCGTATGCTCATGCTCCTCATCGCCACCGCTATCGGCCTCCTGGCCGGACTGCTCAGCGGCCTGCTGGGCATCGCCGGCGGCACCATCCTCATCCCGCTCATGGTCCTGCTCTTTCACTTCGATCAGAAGACCGCCCAGGGCACCTCGCTTGCCGTGCTGCTGCCTCCCACCGGCTTGTTCGCCTTTCTCGAATACTACCGCCGCGGCTGGGCCAATCTGCACGTCGGCGTGGTCATGGCCATCGGCGTCACCGCCGGCGCCTTCGTCGGCGCTTATCTGGTCCAGTTCATCCCCACCGACCTGCTCCGCAAAGGCTTTGCCGTCGCCCTCGTTCTCATCGCCATCCGCGTCTGGTTCGAATGACCCCGCTCATCATCGCCGACGATTTTTCCGGCGCCTGCGACGCCGCTGCCCGCGCCGCCCTCCACGGCTGGTCCGCCGCTGCGCTGCTCGCTTCTCCGGTTGAAGGGGTTCATGCGGACCTGCTCGCCATTTCCACCGAGTCCCGCCACGCGCTGCCCCGAGCCGCCCGTGCCTGCATGCGTTCCCTGGCGCCTTTTCTTCGCGGCCGCCCCCTCTACAAGAAAATCGACTCGACCCTCCGCGGCCCCTGGATCGACGAGGTCGACGAGCTGCTCTCCCTCACCGATTACTCCCAGGCCGTCGTCTGCCCCGCCTTCCCCGCCCAGGGCCGCACTGTTCGCAACGGCTGGCTTTGCGTCGACGATCAACCCGTGCAGCAAATCCGCTGCCCCTTCACCGTCCGCGACGCTTCCACCGAAGACGATCTCGCCCGCATCGCTTCCGAAGTCTGCTCCTCCATCCTCCCCGTAGGCTCGGCCGGCCTCGCCCTTCACGTCTTCCAACGCGATGCTCGCCCGCCCGCCTCTTCGCCTGCTCCCCTCCCCGCCACCGCCGGCCCTTGGATCGTCCTGATAGGCAGTGACCAGCCCGCCTCGCAAATCCAGTTGCAATACGTGGCCGCCTTCGCGCCCCAAGATATGCTCCTCAACCCCGCCTCCTATCCCGACTCTCCGGCCGGCGTCTTCGCCAGCGGCGGCGAGACCGCTTCCTGTTTTCTCCGCGACTCCGGCGCCCATGGCGTCACTGCCCTGCGCGAACTGCTCCCCGGCATCCCCGCCGGGCTCATTTTGGGCGGACGCTATAATGGCACTGTGATGATCACCAAGGCCGGCGGTTTCGGCGCCCCCGACGCCATCCTCCAGGCGATTCAGTCCCTACAATGATATCGGTAATAGGCATAACCGCCGGCGACCCCGCCGGCATCGGGCCCGAGGTTGCCGCCAAGGCCGCCGCCTCCGGCCGCTTTGACGGCCGCGCCGATCTCCGCATCCTCGGCGTCCCCTCCCACGCGGTCCCCATGGGCAAGGCCAGCCCCGAGTGCGGCCGCATGGCCGTCGAAACTGTGCGCGCCGCCGTCGCCGAGTGCCTCGCCGGCCGGCTCGACGCCATCGTCACCGGCCCCATCAACAAGTACGCCGTCGAAATGGCCGGCATCCCGTTCACCGGCCACACCGAGTTCATCGCCGATCTCTGCGGCGTCCGCGACGTTCGCATGCTGCTCGCGAGCGACCGCCTCCGCGTCATCCACGTCTCCACGCACGTCTCGCTCGCCGAAGCGTGCCGCCGCGCCACCGCCGATCGCATCGGCAAGACCATCGAGCTGGCCGCGCTCGGCCTCCAGCTCCTCGGCGAGCCCCACGGCCGCATCGCCGTCGCCGGCCTCAACCCCCACTGCGGCGAAAACGGCCTCTTCGGCTCAGAAGACCGCGAGCAAATCGTCCCCGCCATCGAGCGCGCCGCCGCCGCCGGCCTCCACGTCACCGGCCCCATCTCCCCCGACGCCATCTTCCACCGCGCGGCTTCCGGCGAGTTCGCCATGGTCGTCGCCATGTACCACGACCAAGGCCACATCCCCTCCAAGCTCATCGCCTTTCAGGAAACCGTCAACGTCACACTCGGTCTCCCCATCATCCGCACCTCGGTAGACCACGGCACCGCCTTCGACATCGCCGGCCAAAACCGCGCCGACCCCACCAACATGATCTGTGCCATTGAAATGGCCCTGAAACTGATCGCCAACCGCAGGTGCCCTCCACCGGCGGCGTGAGATCGGCGAGATTTCAAAAGTTGGAGAATGCCCTCGTCGCTCAGACGGAAACGCAGCACCAGCAAAGACAACCCGGTGACTGCTGGGGAAAACAGCAGGAATTGCAGTCCCGAGGGGAAGCGAGGCAGTCGCGCAGGCTCTGAAACGGATTCTGTAGGCGAGATGCCACTGCCGATTCTTCAACCGGAGTGGGTAAAAGAGATCGAACGCCCGCAGGCCCGCTTCCTGGAAGGACGCGAAATCGCCCGACTCTCCCTAGTCGCCCTCGGATCCTTAATACTCGGCTTGATCTGGCAGTAGCAGCCGTCCCGGTCCCTCACGGCCGGGCAGCGCAGGGCCATTGTGCCTGTTCCGCAGCGTCAGTCCCAAAATCCTCAATCCGCCGAGGTCTTATTTCTCCGGCTGGCGCACAATCAGGATCGGCGTATCCAGGGCGTGCCGCACGGGCTCGATCGTGTTCCCGAGCAGCACGTCCTTCAAGCGATGGTGCCCGTGCGCCCCCATCACCAGCAGGTCTGCTCCCACCTGCCGCGCCACGCGCACGATCTCTTCGCCGGGATTGTCGGAATGCGCGATGAACCCCTCCGTCGGAATCCCCTCTTTCTCCAGCGCGTTCCTCACCTCTGCCAGGTAATCCTCCCCCGCCCGCACCTCCGCATCGGAAGCGAGACTCCCATAAATCCGGCTCGGCGCCCCTTCCTCCACATGC
>DASQHK010000078.1:0-7973 GCA_035632135.1 Bryobacterales bacterium | reverse complement strand
AGTATCATGCCGATCCCCGCGAGCTTCGCGCCGACGATCTCGCCCTCAAACTGCTGGGCGGCGAGTGGAGGGGCCGGCTGGCGGTCGATTACGCCGATGCTCACGCGGCTCGCGGCACGATCGAGGGACGCCTGGAGGGCGTGCGCCTGGAACGGGCCGCGGAGGCTTTCGCTACCTCGCAGTACCCCCTGGACAGGCTGCGCTGGGCCGCGGTCGTCGGCGGATCGATCAGCGCCCAGGCTGCGCTGCCGTTTTCACCCCGCGACGCTTCCGGCCAGATCGACCTGACCTTGAGCGCGCCCGAAAACCCGGGCGCTCTCAGCCCGCTGCAGGGCGTGCTTCGCGCCTCCTACCAGGGACGAGACTCCGAGATGCAGTTGAGCGAAGCGCGCCTGGCCACGGACGCTACGTCGGTATCAGCCACCGGCCGCCTTCGCGAGCAAGGTTCCGATCTGCGATTCCGCCTCCAAACCGCCCGAATGGAGGACCTCACCGGCCCGGCCGCGATCCTCTCCGGCGAGAAGATCGAGGCGCCCGTCCGCCTCGACGGCCGGGCGGTCGTGCAAGGGCGCCTTTATGGGACTGCGCAGGCGCCGGAGGTCGACGCGGCGGTGGATTTGTCGCGCTTTGCTTACGAGGGCCGCGCTTGGGATTCCTTCACCGGCCGCGTGCAGTGGTCGCGCCGGCGCTTGCGCCTCATCGCCGGCCGCCTGGCGAAAGACAGCACCGTCGTGAACGCCGACCTGACGGCTGGGCTGGACAACGGCAGGCTCACCGACCGCTCGCCGCTCGAAGCGGACGTTTCGGTGCGGGATACCCAGTTGCAAGACCTAGCGGCGCTGGCCGGGCAAAAGGTCCCCGTCAGCGGCGCGGTGACTGCCGCGCTCAAGGTGCAGGGCACGCAGAAGAACCTGCGCGGGGCCGGGATGCTCCAGATCCGGCGCGGCGCGGCCTGGGATGAGCCGTTCGATTCCCTGCGCGCCTCTATCGCGCTCGACGCGGGCGAGGTGCGCCTGAACGACGTTCGGATCGCAAAAGCGAAGAGCACGGTGACGGGATCGGGCGCCTTCCACCCGGAGCGCAAAACGTTCCGGTTTGACGCCCGTGGCGAGAACCTCGAGCTGGCCGATTTGAGGCGGCTTTCCGGCGGCGAAAAAAGACTGGCCGGCAGCGGCAGCTTCATCATGACCGGCAGCGGCCGCCTGGCGCCGCGGACCGCGAGCCTGGAAGAGCTGGCGCTCGAGGGCCATCTGGGCTTGCAGAAAGTTTCTCTGGACGGAAACGCCTTGGGCGACCTTTCGGCCAGCGTTCGCAATGATGCCGGCAAGCTGCGAGTTGACCTGCAATCAGATTTCGGAGGCGGGCAGATCAGCGGCAGCGGCGAGGTCGTTCCGCGTGATCCGCTTCCGGTGCAAGGCCGGGTGGAATTCCGCAATCTGAAAGTTGCGCTTCTGCTGCGGATGGCGGGCGTGCCGGAATCGCTGCCGCAAATTTTCGCCGACGGCAATTTTGCGGTGACGGGCGAAGCGCGGCGGCCGGAAACGGTCAGCGCGAGCGGCAGCCTGACGCGGCTGGAAGTCGAGCGGCCCGCAACCCTGGCGGCAGGCGGCGCTGGCAAGCTGGGCGTTGAAAAGCTGCACAGCGCGGAGCCGGTGAAGTGGGCGGTGGCGAACCGGAGGCTGACCATCAATGCTCTGCATCTGGTGGGCGAAGGGTCGGACCTGCGCTCGTCCGGCTGGGCCGAACTGCGCCCGGCGGGCGCGGTGAATTTTTCGGTGCGCGGGGGCCTGAACCTCGCGGCGCTGGGCAGCGTTGGTCCCAACCTGCAGCTCGGTGGTTCCTCCACCGTGGACGCGGCCATTAGCGGTCCCCTGCGCCGCCCTGATGTTCGCGGAAGCATCACGATCCAGAACGCCTCCATCGGCTCCGAGGACACGCCCATCAGCCTCAGCAACGGCAACGGAGTGATCGTGTTTTCGAGCGACCGCGCGACCATCCAGAAGCTGACCGCCGAAGTGGGCGGCGGGCAGGTGAGCCTTTCCGGCGACGCCGCCTATGGGGGCGGCCCCATCGGCTATCACCTGCGCGCCGACGCCCGCCAGGTGCACCTGCGCTACCCGCGGGGGCTGAGCCTGGTGCTCGAAGGCGCGCTTACCTTCACCGGCACCAACCAGCAAAGCATCCTGGGCGGCCAGATTCAGATCGCCCGCGCCGGCACCACGACCGCGCTCGACCTGGGCGCCGTGCTGGCCGGGCTGCGCCAGCCCACGCGCACGCCCAGCCGCAACAACTGGCTCCAGGCGGCGCAACTGAACGTCAACATCGTCACGGCGCCGGACATCCGCTTTGAAACCACGCTGGCCCATAATCTGCAGGCCGACGCCAATCTCCGCGTGCGGGGCACGGCCCTCAACCCCGCCCTGCTCGGCCGCATCAACATCACGCAAGGTGAATTGCAGTTTCAGGGCACGCGCTACTCGCTCAATCGCGGCAGCATCACGTTTGCGAACCCCTTCCGCATCGAGCCGATCCTGAACCTCGACTTGCAAACGCGCGTCAGCGGCTATGACATCACGCTCACATTGGCGGGGCCGCTGCAGAATCTCAACGTGAGCTACCGCTCCGACCCGCCGCTGCCTTTCAGCGAGCTGATCACGCTGCTGGCGGTGGGCCGGGCGCCGACGACCGATCCGGTGATCGCCGCGCAGCAGAGCGCGCAGGCCCGCTCGCTGACCCAGCTTGGGGCGAGCAGCGTGATCGGCCAGGCCATTGCCAGCCCGCCTGGCGGCAGCCGCCTGCAGCGTTTCTTCGGCGTGAGCCGGCTCAAGTTCGATCCGGAGCTGGCCGGCCCCGAAGGCAACCTCGGCGCGCGCGTTACGCTCGAGCAGCAGGTGGGCAGGGACATCACTTTTACCTATGTGTACAACCTGGCCTCGGCGCAGGAGCAGATCGTGCGCGTGCAATGGTCGCTCAGCCGGCAGTTTTCGGTCATTGCCGTGCGCGACCAGAACGGGGTCTTCGGCGTGGATTTTCTTTACAGAAGAAGGTATCGATAAGCGAGCGGATCGCGGGCTTGCGACCTATGGAGTGGGACCGGCTGCGCGCGGAGATGGTCGAAAAGCAATTGCGCCGCCGCGGCGTGCGCGACCCGCGCGTGCTCGACGCCATGCGAAAGGTTCCCCGCCACGAGTTCATCCCGGGCGCGCCGTCGAGCGCGGCCTATGCCGACGAGCCGGCGCCGATCGGCGCGGGCCAAACTATGTCGCAGCCATATATGGTAGCGGCGATGGCGGAGGCCCTGGAGCTGGCCGGCCCGGAGCGCGTGCTGGAGGTGGGCGCGGGCAGCGGCTATCACGCGGCGGTGCTGGCCGAGCTGGCAGCCGAGGTTTTCACCATCGAGCGCCAGCCCGAGCTGGTGAATCTGGCGCGGGCGAATCTGGCGCGCCTCGGATACACCCGCGTCACCGTGCTCGAAGGCGACGGCTCGCTCGGCTACGCTCCGGCGGCGCCCTACCAGGCGATTTCGGTGGCCGCGGGCGCCCCGGAAGTCCCCGCCCGCCTGCTCGAGCAGCTCGATGAGAACAACGGCCGGCTGGTGATTCCGGTCGGCTCGCTCGACGACCAGGAGCTGCGGCTCATTCGCAAGCGGGCGGGCCGCATGGAGACCCGCGTTGTGAATTACTGCCGCTTCGTGCCGCTGCGCGGGGAGCAGGCGTGGAGAACGCGGTGAAGCACATCATCGCCGGGACCGCCGGGCACATCGATCACGGCAAGACCGCGTTGGTGCGCGCGCTGACCGGCATCGACACCGACCGCCTGGAGGAAGAGAAACGCCGCGGGATCTCGATCGACATCGGCTTCGCGAACCTGCGGCCCGCCCCCGGCCTGGAGCTGGGGTTCGTCGACGTGCCCGGGCACGAGCGCTTCATCAAGAACATGCTGGCGGGAATTGGGGGCATCGACGTGGTGCTGTTCGTGGTGGCTGCCGACGAGTCGCTCAAGCCGCAGACCCGCGAGCATTTCGACATCTGCCGGCTGCTCGGCATTCGCCACGGTATCGTCGTGCTGACGAAAATCGATCTGGCGGACCGCGACCTGGTCGAGCTGGTGCGTCTCGAAGTGGAGGAGTTCGTGGCGGGGTCGTTCCTGGAGGGCGCGCCGGTGGTGGCGGTCAGCTCGCGCACCGGCGAGGGAATCGAGGCGCTGAAATCGGAGCTGGTGAAGCTGGCGGACGCCATCGAGCCGAAGAACGCCCGGCACTATTTCCGGATGCCGGTGGACCGCGTCTTCGTGATGAAGGGGTTCGGCACAGTCGTGACCGGCACGCTGATCGCGGGGACGGTGGAGAAAGAAGCGGAGGTCGAGATCTATCCGCTGGAGCGGCGGGCGCGGGTGCGCGGCATCGAGGTGCACAACCAGCAGGTGGAGCGCGCGTGGGCGGGGCAGCGCACTGCGCTGAACCTGGCGGGGGTGGAGAGCGAGCGGCTGGCGCGCGGGATGGTGCTGGCGGCGCCGGGGAAATTTCGCTCCACGGAGCGCGCCGATGCCGTGCTGGACCTGCTGGCCTCCGCGCACCCGCTCAAGCACCGCGCTCCGGTGCACTTCCATTCCGGCACGGCCGAGGCCGGGGCGGAGGTCTACCTCTTAGAAGGACAGCCGCAGCTCGAGCCCGGCGCCCGCGGGTTTGTCCAGATGCGTCTCCGCGAGCCGGTGCTGGTGCTGCCCGGCGACCGTTTCATTATTCGCCAGTTCTCTCCGGTAGTGACCATCGGCGGCGGGGTGGTGCTCGACAATCTCGCTCCCAAGCACCGCCGCGGCGAGGACGTGAAAAGGCGGCTGGAGAGGCTGCAAACCGGCACGCCCGAGGACGTGCTCGAAGCGTTGCTGGAGCAGGCGCCGGCCGGGCTGGGCCTGGCCGAAATCACCGCCCGCACCGGGTGGCTGGAAAGCGAAACGGAGGCGGCGGCGACGAGCCTCGTCGGGGCCGGGCGGGCGGAGCGGGCCGCCGGGTCTCCCTTGTGGCTGGTGCATCACGAGCCCTTCCGCCAAGGCCTCGCGCGCACGCTGAGCGCTCTCGAGTCGTTTCACCGCGAGAACCCGCTGGCCGCCGGCATCGCCAAGGAGTTGCTGCGCACGCGGGAATTTCCGCAGGCCCCGCCCGCGCTGCTGGAGGCGCTACTCGAACGGCTGAAGCGCGAGGGCAAAGTGGCCGTCGAGGGAGAAACCGTGCAACTGGCCTCGCACCGCATCGTTCTCAAGCAAGACGAGACCGCGGCCCGCGAGAAGATAGTCGCCGCCTTCGAGCAGGCCGGCCTCGCCGTGCCCGGCGTGGAGGAGGTGCTCGGCAAAGTGGGCGTGGAGCGCGAGCGGGCGCAGAAGATACTCCAGATTCTCCTCCGCGAGCGCGTGCTGGTGCGCGTGGCCGACGGCCTGGTGTTTCACCGCCGGGCGCTTGAGAGCCTGAAGGACCTGCTGGCCGGGCAGAAGAAGAAGTCGGACCGCCTTAGCGTGCCCCAGTTCAAGGATCTCACCGGCATCAGCCGCAAGTACGCCATTCCCCTATTGGAATTCCTGGACCGCGAGCGTGTTACGCGCCGGGCGGGCGACGAGCGGATCATCCTGTAGCGGGCTCGACGGCCGAATGCGCGAATGAGGCCGGAAGGCCGGGCTGATACATACTTGCGAGTCAAGTTCCCGCGGCCGGCTGGCATACTCAGTCGCCGAGCAGCTCGCCCCAACTGCGGAGAGCGGGGACGTTGTCGCAGACGGCCTTGAGGCTGGCGGTGATGGGGATGGCCATGAGCAGGCCGATGGCGCCCCACATCCAGGCCCAGGTGAGGATGGCCACCGTGACGGCGAGGGGGTTCAGGTGCACGCGCGAGCCCACCAGCTTGGGATAGAGGACGTTGAGCGCGAACAGATGCAGGGCGCCCACGATGCCCATGATGAGTATGTAAGAGGACAGCGAGTGGAACACCCCTAGCGCCGCAAACACCGGCGGGATCACGGCCAGCGGCAGGCCTACGTAAGGGATGACGCTGAGCAGGCCGCTGAGGGTGCCCATCATGAACGGGAAGGGGATGCGCAGAGACCAGAAAATGACGGCACTCGCGGCGGCAAGCAGAATAGCGAGCAGGAAGTTGCCCACCAGAAAACCGCGCACCATCACGCCGATGCCGTTGAGCGTGTTGTGCACCACCTGGCGATTCTCGAGGTGGAACAAGTTCACGAAACCATGGCGCATGTGCTCTTTCCAGCTCAGCATGAAGTAGACCAGGAACGGGATGAAGGAGGCAAACAGCAGGAACTCGTAAAAGGCCCGCAGTTGCGGAAAGACATACTTGGTGATGAAGCTGGTGTCGTCTTTCAGGCGGACTTCCTGCACGGGCGGCGGCTGTGGCGGAGGCGGCGGGGCGGCGCGGCGCGAGGAGCGGCGCGGCTGCTCGACGACCTGGCCCTGCTGATTCTTGGGAGAGCGCTCCGGAGGCATGAAGCGCATGAAAGTGTCCTGCAGGTTTTCCATGCGCTGGGAGACCCGGTAGACGATATCCTTGATGGTATTTTCGTAGCGCGGCAACTCATCGACGAAGCCGGCGCTGCGGGAGTAGAACAGGCCGCCGACCACGCCGAGCAGCCCCAGGGCGAGCAGGCAAACGATCAGCGCGGCGAGCGCGCGAGGCAGGCGCAAACGCACCAGCCATCCGACCGGCGGCTCGAGCAGAAAGGCGAACAGCAGCGAGCAGAAGAAAGTAATGACCACCGGCTGGGCGAGGTAGCAGACGGCCAGCACCACGCCCCATGCGATGACGCGCTGGCTGGTGTTGGACCCCAGTTGCAAGTTGGGGAACGTATCTAAGACGGCCACGCCCGACCCCCGCTCGAAACCTAGTTTAGCGTATAATCGGCGCGGAGCACAGCCTATGAATCGACGAGACTTCCTGAAAATGATCGCCGCCGCGCCGGTGGCGGCAGGGCTCCCCCCAGCCTTGACCCAGGCTTTGCGGGCGCAGCAAGGCAAGCACAAGATCAGCAGCGTGCGGCTAGTGAAGACGCGGCCGCGGCGGCCGCTGCCCGCCTACAAGCCCGCCGCGGGATCGTGGTCGACCGGGGGCGTCGAGGTGGCGAACCCGATGTCGATTTATCCGAAATACAAGCCCATGCGTTCGCTATTCATGCCCGACCCGGGCCAGCTCGAGGGCTTTACGGTGGAAATTGCGGCCGATAACGGTCTGAAGGGCTACGGCACGGGCGGCATTGCCGGCGGCGCCGTCGTCGAAAAACACTTTACGAAGCTGCTGCTCGGCGAGGACCCGTTCGACATCGAGCGGCTTTGGGACATTCTATGGCGCTCCAGTATGTATTATGGCCGCAAAGGGGTGGTCATTCATGCCATCAGCGGAGTGGACCTGGCGCTGTGGGACTTGTTCGGCAACGCGCTGGGGCAGCCGGTGTACAAGCTGCTGGGCGGGGAGACCAAACCGAACGGACGCATCCCGGCTTACTGCACCGGGAATGACATCGAGCAGCACCTGGCTTTTGGCTACAACCGGCTGAAGCTCGCGATCCCCTACGGGCCGGCCGACGGGCGCGAGGGGATGAAGCAAAACGTGGAGCTGGTGAAGCGCACGCGCGGGCTGCTGGGGCCCGACGGCGAGATCATGCTCGATTGCTGGATGAGCTGGACCGAGCGCTACACCCTGGAGATGGCAGACCTGGTCGCGCCGTATCGCGTTTACTGGATGGAAGAGTGCCTGCAGCCGCACGACTACGAGGGCTTCGGGCGGCTGAACGCGGCGATCAAGACGACGCGCATCGTGACCGGCGAGCACGAGTACACGCGCTACGGCTTCCGGCAGTTGCTGGAGCACAACTCGGCGCAGATCTGGCAGCCGGACATTCACTGGTGCGGCGGGCTGACCGAGCTGCGGCGTATTGCCGCGCTGGCGGCGGCATATGACATTCCGGTGATCCCG
>DASQHK010000077.1:0-8942 GCA_035632135.1 Bryobacterales bacterium | reverse complement strand
CCATTTTGCGGGACACTCTCGGCGCGGAGCGGCTTAGAGTAAGATGAACCAAATGGCCCAAAAGAAGAAAAGCCAAGCATCTTCCAAAACCCTGCCGAAGGCATCTACCGGCATCCAGGGTTTGGACGAAATCACCTTAGGGGGCTTGCCGCGCGGCCGTTCCACTCTGATCAGCGGAGGCGCCGGTTCTGGAAAGACACTTTTCGGACTGGAGTTCCTGGTTCGGGGAGCAACACAATACAACGAACCCGGCGTGTTCGTGTCGTTCGAGGAATCGATCCCAGACCTGACCCAGAATGCCGCTTCGCTGGGTTTCGACCTGGACCGCCTGGTGGCGGACAAGAAGCTCTTCCTGGACCACGTGCACATCCAGCGAAGCGAGATTGCGGAAACCGGCGAGTATGACCTCGATGGCCTCTTCATTCGAATTGCCGACGCGGTCCAGAAGGTCGGGGCGCGGCGAGTCGTCCTGGACACCATCGAATCGCTCTTCAGCGAATTGCCAAACCCAGGTATCCTGCGCGCCGAAATCCGCCGCCTGTTCGGCTGGCTCAAGCAAAAAGAATTGACCGCGGTCATTACCGCCGAGCGGGACCGGCCCGACAGGCTGACCCGGCACGGCATAGAGGAGTTCGTGTCCGACTGCGTGATCGTGCTGGACCATCGTATCCGGGAGGAGACCTCGACCCGCCGCCTGCGCATCGCCAAGTACCGGGGTTCGACCCACGGCACGAACGAGTATCCGTTCCTCATCGATGAACACGGCATTTCAGTCCTGCCGATCTCCTCGCTGGGCCTGGACCACGCGGCGCTGGCCGAACGAATCTCGAGCGGCATTGCCCGGTTGGATGGCATGCTGGGCGGCAAGGGCTTTTATCGGGGGAGCAGCATTTTGATATCCGGCACCTCGGGAACCGGTAAAACCAGCATTGCGGCGCATTTCACAGCTGCGGCCTGCCGCCGGGGCGAGCGCTCCTTGTATTTCGCCTTCGAGGAATCACCCCAGCAGATCATCCGCAATATGCGTTCGATCGGCATTGACCTTGAGCCATCGGTCAGCAAAGGACTGCTGGAGTTCCATGCGGCGCGTCCCACCTACGGGGGGATCGAAGAGCACTTGGTACTGATACAAAAGTGCATCTTTCGTTTCCAGCCCGACGTCGTTGTGGTGGACCCGGTTACCAATCTGATCGTGGTCGGCACCCCGCACGAAGTGCGGTCCATGCTCACGCGGCTGGCCGATTTTCTGAAGACCCGGCAGACCACCGCGATTTTCACCAGCTTGACTGCGGGAGGCGGCCCCCTGGAAGCCAGCGAGGAGGCCGTCTCCTCCCTCATGGACACCTGGCTCCTGTTGGAAAGCATCCAGGTCGGGGGAGAGCGAAACCGCACGCTCTACGTGCTGAAATCGCGGGGCATGAAGCATTCCAACCAGATTCGCGAATTCGTGATTACGGACTACGGCCTCCAGTTACCAGACGTTTACCTGGGACCCGAGGGCGTGCTGACCGGTTCCGCCCGGTTGTCGCAGGAAGCACGCGAGAAAGCAGCGGGCGCGGCCCGCCAACAAGTAACGGAGGGCCGCCGGCGCGAACTGGAGCGCAAGCGCCAGATCTTTGAGGCCCGCACGGCCGTGCTTCGAGCGGAGTTTGAAATGGAGCAAGAGAAAATTCAACAGAGCATCTCCGAATCAGAATTACTCGACGAGAGACTGCTGCAGGACCGCGGGCTGATGGTGCGGAGCCGCAAAGCGGACCTCTCCTCCAACAAGAAGGAGGGGCGCGCGCAAGCCGCGCGGATGCGCTGAATGCCGACGACCAAGACAAAGACTCCGGCGCAGAAGCGCCAACAGAACCGCCCGAAGCCGCAAGTTTATAAGCTGCGGCTCTATGTGGCGGGCCAGACGCCCAAGTCGATTCGCGCCTTTGCCAACCTCAAGGCGCTGTGCGAGGAGCACTTGAAGGGCAGTTATCAGATCGAGGTGGTCGACCTTCTGGAGAATCCGCAATTGGCGCGCGGCGACCAGATCGTGGCGATTCCGACCCTGGTAAGGAGACTTCCGCCACCTGTCCGAAAGATCATTGGAGACCTGTCCAGCACCGAACGGGTGTTGGTGGGCCTGGACGTGCGAGAGGCAGACTGACCCAGTTCGGCAAGGCCCGCATGAAAAAGCCCCCGAAAAAGAGCCGCCCGGCAGGAAAGCGGAAACGCGAATTGGCCGGGGACATGAAGCAGGCCGCATCCCATTCTCTCGAGGCAAAGTACGTCTTGCGTTTGTACGTAAGCGGATCCACGCCGAAATCGGTGCTGGCTGTAAAGAATATCAAGCGGGTTTGCGAGCAGCACTTGAAGAATCGGTATGACCTGGAAGTCATTGACATTTACCAGCAGGCGCATCTGGCCAGGGACGAGCAGATTGTGGCGGCGCCCACGCTCATTAAAAAGCTCCCGCCCCCGCTGCGAAGGCTCATTGGGGACATGTCGAACCTGAAAGAAGTGCTCTTCGGACTGGACCTGAAAATGCAGGAATAATAGCCGGCGGAAAGTGGAAAGAGGTTGGCTAACAGGAAGAAAAGCCGCTCCCCGCAAGAACCGCGGGCCCCGTCGCGCCGGGACTTGGTCGCACGCCTGAGCGAAGCCGAGGAAACCCTCCGTGCCATCCGTTCCGGCGAAGTGGATGCCATTGTTGTGAGCGGCCAAGCCGGGGAGAAGGTATTCACGCTACAGGGGGCCGATCATACCTACCGTGTTTTCGTGGAGAGGATGAATGAAGGCGCCGCGGTTCTCAGCAGCGACCATACCATCTTGCACTGCAACCAACGTTTTGCCCGGTTCCTGGGAAGGGGGATCCAGAACGTCATCGGTTCTTCCGTGCGGGAATTGGTTTGGCCCGACGAT
Organism: Bryobacterales bacterium; assembly: GCA_035632135.1. Classification (GTDB taxonomy): domain Bacteria; phylum Acidobacteriota; class Terriglobia; order Bryobacterales; family JACQDG01; genus DASQHK01. The sequence goes on along the minus strand of DASQHK010000077.1, from coordinate 6,044 downwards.
CATCCCAAACTGGATGCCTTACTCCGGAGCGCGGCCCGCAAGAGCTGCCGGGCCGAGATCCGTTTGCAGTCGCGACAAGTCGTCCCTTTGCCCGTCCATTTCTCCTTGAGTCCTCTCCGCCTGGACGGCACGCGGGCTATCTGCTTGATCGCTTCGGATCTGTCCGACGTGAAGCGCGCCGAGCAGGAAGTGCGTGCTTCGAGCGAGCAGTTGCGGAAACTTGCGGCGCACCTGCTGTCCGTTCGAGAGGAGGAGCGGACCCGGATTGCCCGCGAAGTCCACGATGAGCTGGGCCAGTCGCTGACCGCGGTGAAGATGGACCTCGCCTGGCTGGCGGGCCGGCTGCCACGGGGAAACGCACAGATGCACGAAAGGATCCGCTCCGCGCGGCATTTGGCCGACAGCGTTATCCAATCCATTCGCAGAATCTCGACAGAGCTAAGGCCCGGCGTTTTGGATCTGGGTTTGGCGGCCGCCGTGGAATGGCAGGTCCGGGAATTTCAGGCCCGCACCGGCATCCAGTGCAAGCTCCGGCTGCTCACCCAGGAGGCGGTTGCACCGGACGTTGCGACCGCCCTGTTTCGTATTCTGCAGGAGACTTTGACTAATGTCGCGCGCCATGCCAAGGCCACGCAGGTCGAGGTGGTCAAACAGAAGCAACGGGACGGGATGGCCCTGCGGATAAGCGATAACGGCAGGGGTTTCGATCCGGAGGACCCTTCCATTTCCAGATCCCTGGGTCTGCTGGGCATGCGGGAACGCGCCGCCATTCTGGGCGGCCGGGTGAATATCGCCAGTGCTCCGGGAAAAGGTACCACCGTCACCGCCTGGATTCCGCTCCTATCGCCGGAGGAATCCGGCGCCCTTCCATGATACGAGTCCTCATCGTCGACGACCACGCGATTCTGCGGCGTGGTTTGAAGGCGCTGCTTTCCGATGCGTTCGAGGGCGCCAAATTTGGAGAGGCATCCAACGCTGAGCAGGCACTGAAGCAAGTTGGGAAAAAGGGGTGGGACGTCGCGCTGCTCGACGTCACCCTACCGGGGAAAAGCGGCCTGGATCTCCTAAAGGAATTAAAGGTCATACGGCCGAGGCTCCCGGTTCTGGTCCTGAGCGTTCACCCGGAAGATCAATTTGCCGTTCGTGCCCTGAAGGCGGGCGCGGAAGGCTACATGACGAAGGAAAGCGCTCCCGAGGAGCTGGTGCAAGCCATCCGCAAGGTCCTGGCCGGGGGGCGGTACGTAAGCCCCGCGCTGGCCGAAAGGCTGGCCTTGAGCGTAAGAAAGGATTTCACGCACGCACCGCACGAGACGCTTTCCGACCGTGAGCTTGAAGTCACGCGCCGTATCGCCTCGGGAAGGACCGTTACGGAGATCGCCGGAGAACTGTCACTCAGCGTAAAAACGGTCAGCACCTATCGGGCGCGGATCCTGGAAAAGCTCGGCGTTAGAAACAGCGCCGAAATCACCCGGTACGCGATCCAAAACGGCCTGGTGAGTTGATGAAAGCACGCCAGAACACGGTCCGCTTACGCAGCGCATTTCAGCAAGATGCCGGCTACAACACGAGGGAGATGGCTATCCCAACACCGGGATACCTACGGTTGTACAGGTAATACCCGTCGTCATAGTCAACGTAAACGTCGTCGGTCGCGTACCAGTCTTCTCTCCAGTATTCGGGCCATGGGTCAACCAGGATGAACGAAAAGCCGCCGTACTGGAAGCGCGGATACCCCATAAATATGGTGGGGCGTCCGCCGATGCGGAACCAGTGCTGACTGCCGAAATAGACGAAGAACCGGTCCTGAGGAATATAGTAGCCACCATAGCCGCCGCGCTGCCTCCAACTGCGATGCTCGTTCTGCCAGTGTTGGGCGCGATCCTGCTGCCACGTACCCTGCCCCTGCCAGCCGCCTTGCTGTAACCAACCCCGCTGCTGTTGCCAAACGCGTGCCTGCTGCCGAGTACGTTGCGGCTGTTGCTGCTGGGCGCGTTGCCGCTCCTGCTGCTGCGGCTGGCTTTGTTGCTGAGGCTGCTGAGCGCGTTGTTGCTCGTGCTGCTGCGGCCGGTTTTGTTGTTGAGGCTGCTGGGCGCGTTGTCGCTCCTGCTGTTGCGGCTGGCTTTGTTGCTGCGGCTGCTGAGCGCGTTGCCCTTGCTGGTGTTGCTGCCCCTGCTGCTTTTCAGGCTTGTCCTGCTTTTCCTGCTGGTCGTGCTGCCCGTAAGCAGGAGCAATGGTTCCGAGAACCAAAGACAGCGCCGCTGTGCTGATAACCCGGCCGAGTTTCATGGGGTCGCCTCCGCCATACCGCTTGTCACGAGAGCACGCTGACTGCCAAACCGACGGAGCGGCGAGACCCACGAAACAAGCCGGAAGAGTGGGCATCCTAGAGCAGATGAGGCTGAGTGACGATCCGATCGCAACGATTGCTCGCGGCGAAGGTGCTTCCCTCCAAGACGCCGGTGAGAAGTCCCAGATGTAGAGCCGGCCCTTGTACGGCCGGCCGGTCCAGCCTGCAACTGCTTGTGTGGCCTCCAGGGTTCCTGTGGGACAAACACCGACAAGCCCTCCAGCCAGCATCCTACGAGCCAATCGGCCTGGGGCTGATGGACATCATCGGCGTCGGGACTTATTCTCTAATAGGCTGCTGAAAAGACATGGCAACGGGTACCGCGATGACCGATGGGACTCGTGCCAGGATTGAGAAGCGGCTGATGACGCGCACGGTCCACAGTAGCATCCTAAGCTCTCAGGCGGCCCGGGCTCCCTCGATCGACGAGGCGAAGGATCAGAGCGTTATGCCCTCCCCAGCCTCACACCAACAATCCGCCGGCTGGCTTGTGAGAAATGGCCCGAGAGAACTGGAGCTGCTGTTGCGGGCCATCCTCCGTTACCCTTCGGAACCCATCCTGATCGCAGACGACGACCGCCATTACCTGGACGCCAGTTTCGGCGCCGGCAAGCTGTTGGGGCTGTCGAGAGATAAGATTATCGGCCGCCGGATTGATGACTTTGTAGAGCCAAGCTTCCGGCCTCGGATTGAGCAGCTTTGGCAGGCCTTTCTGGAGCAAGGCGAGCAAGAAGGCACGTGCCCGCTGGTGGGCCCGGATGGAAGTGTGCGAGAGGTTGGGTACACAGCAAAAGGCAACGTCCTGCCGGTGCGGCATTTGTTGGTCCTGCATGACAAGACCAAAAAGAAGCACCAGGCAGCGGCTGTCGGGGCTGACGAAGACCAAGTCCCGTCATGGGTGAAGGACTACGCGCTCTTCCTGTTGGATGCGGACGGACGGGTTGTCACCTGGTACTCGGGAGCAGAGCGCATTTACGGCTACAAAGACGAAGAGATCATCGGCCAGCACGTGGCTTGCCTGGATCCATCCGAAGACAGCCTCCACGTCAAGCTGCAGGGAGAATGGAAGAGGGTCGCCGCCGAAGGCCATTTCGGGAAAGAGGGTTGGCATAAGAGGAAGGACGGGTCGCGATTCTGGGCGAATGTGCTTACGATGACCCTCAAAGACGAAAACGGGGAGTTGCAGGGCTTCGCGAGAGTGGTGCGCGATTTTAGCAAACGTCACCTGACGGAAGAGACGTTGCGGGAGAGCAGCGGGCGCCTCAGACAAAGCCCGGCGGAATCGAATATCGTCGGCATCGTTTCAGGTGAGTTTGACCGGGTTACAGAGGCGAGCGACGAGTTTCTCCGAATGGTGGGCTACAGCCGCGCAGATCTAGCTGCCGGCCAACTGCACTGGCCGGATATCACTCCGCCGGAACATTTACCCCTCGATGAGCGGGCGCACGAAGAAGGCTTGCGGTATGGAGCGTGCACGCCCTTTGAGAAAGAATACATTCGTAAAGATGGCACTCGGGTCCGTGTTCTGGTTGCCGGCGCGGTCTTAAACCTCTCTCCGTTCAAATGGATTGCCTTTGTGCAGGACCTCACCGAGCGCGACCGCGCGGAGAAGATCGAGGGCGAACTCGGGGTTGCGCATAACTTTGACGAGATTGTAGGTAAAAGCGCGGCTTTGAAGCGGGTCCTGGCGCAGGTGGGGATCGTTGCGCCCACCGATGCGACCGTGCTGATCCTCGGGGAGACCGGCACGGGGAAGGAGCTGGCGGCGCGCGCCATCCACAGAATCAGTGCTCGCAGGGAGCGCCCTTTTATCACCTTGAACTGCGCCGCTATTCCGACCGGGCTTCTCGAGAGCGAGCTATTCGGCTACGAAAGAGGGGCCTTTACCGGCGCCTTATCCCAGAAGATCGGCCGTTTTGAGCTGGCCCACCGGGGGACTCTGTTTCTGGACGAGGTGGGAGACATCCCATTGGATCTGCAACCCAAACTGCTGCGGGCTTTGCAGGAAAAGGAGTTCGAGAGGTTGGGCGGCACTCGCACGATCCCTATTGACGTCCGGCTCCTGGCGGCGACGAACCGCAATCTGACGCAGATGATGGGGGACAAGCTCTTCCGCAGCGATCTTTACTATCGGCTGAAGGTTTTCCCGATCACGATCCCTCCGTTGCGCGACCACCCCGAGGACATCCCCATCCTCGCCCGATACTTCGTCCAAAAATATGCCGGGCAAATGAACAAGCGGATTGAAACGATCCCGTCGGAGACGATGCGAGCGTTGGTGAGCTGGCCCTGGCCCGGGAACGTACGGGAGCTCGAAAACTTCATTGAAAGGGCGGTCATCCTTTCGCGAGGCCCCAACCTCCGTGCTCCCTTGGCTGAAATCCGGGCCGGCGCAGTGGAAGCCGCCAGCAGCATGACGCTCGAACAAGTGGAGCGGGAACACATCCTCCGCGTGCTCCGGGAGACCGGCGGGGTGGTCAGCACCACGGCTACCCGGCTCGGGCTGCCACGGACAACTTTAAACGCCATGATGCGGAAGCTGGGGATCTCCCGCAAGGATCTTTGATCTTACTCGGTCACATGACCAGGCTATGCTCCCCGGAGGTAGGCTAGGCGCCCCCGGCCGAGATCTCCTTCGAGCAGGAGGCCAGACATGAAAACGCATTTCGACCCGAAGGGCTTTCTGGCCAAGGCCGGCGAAGGAAGGACGATTGCAGATTACCAAAAGAACCAGGTGGTCTTCTCGCAAGGCGACCTGGCGGACGCTGTCTTTTATATCCGGAAAGGCAAGGTCAAGCTCACGGTCGTCTCCGAACACGGCAAAGAAGCGGTCATCGCCATTTTGGGGGCTGGCGACTTCTTTGGCGAGGGTTGCCTGGCGGGCCAGCCGCTGCGCATGGCGACCGCCTCGGCAATGTCAGAGTGCTCGATCGTGCGGCTGGAGAAAGCAGGCACGGTCCGTGTGCTCCACGACGAGCCGGCCTTTACAGAGCTGTTTGTCTCCTATGTGCTCTCCCGCAACATTAGGATCGAGGAGGATCTGGTAGACCAGCTCTTCAACTCCAGTGAGAAGCGGCTGGCGCGAGTGCTTCTCCTGATGGCCAACTTCGGGAAGGAAGGCAAACTGGAGCCGGTGATACCGAAGATCAGCCAGGAAACGCTGGCGGAGATGATCGGCACCACTCGCTCCAGGGTCAGCTTTTTCATGAACAAGTTCCGCAAACTGGGCTTCATCGACTACAACGATGGACTGGAAGTTCACAGCTCCCTGCTGCATGTGGTCCTGCACGACTGACGCCCCACGCGGCCGAAGAGGGCAGAAACTGAACCGGCCTCCAGAAGACTCAAAGGTTGTGAGCAATTTTGAACAGACTGCAAAGACCAAGTCGCATAGAGTCGTATTTGTCCCTTCAAACCTGCCCTCTGTTGTATCCGGCGGAGTGCGGGGCATCAGGTTAGAGACAACGTGCTTGCGGAAGCCCGGTGTTTCGTGAGTTACGGCCCGATGCTTCGTGCTGCCGGGTACAACAGAGGGATTTTTCGTCTGATCCCATCCTTAGCAGCCCGTGTCTAAAAACCATTTTGATCTGGGAATGTTTGACCGTAGAATCGAGCCATGGCGATGGGCACACGGAAGCAACAGCAGCGGCAGGAGCCGCTGTGGTATCGGGCCGAGCTGGCGGAAGCGCCGGGCCAT
>DASQHK010000076.1:0-3875 GCA_035632135.1 Bryobacterales bacterium | reverse complement strand
GGGAACGCTGCCGGCCATGTTGAGCGAGATCACGAGCAGGCCCTTTTCACGGACTTCGCACACCGCGGTTCTGATTTCGCCGCCCATCAGCGCGCCGGCCAGCACCAGAGCTTTGGCGCGGGGCAGGTGGACGACCGCGCGCACCGCGTCGGCCAGCGTTTTCTCGCCGACCAGAGGGATGGTGTCCACCGAGATGCGCTCGCCGCGAATGTTGTGGCGGTCGGCCTCGGAGATGGCGCCGATGGCGACCTGGCCGACCTGCGCGCCGCCTCCCATGATGATGATCCGCTTGCCGTAGACCTTCTGCATGGTGCTCGTCCGCTCCACGCTGCGCACCACCTCCAGGCGGCGCATCTCTTCCTCGATGGCTGCGACGCTATCGCCGCCGGCGATCTCGAAGAACACGGAAGCGATGGGCTTTTCGCTGTCGAGAATGGCGACCGAAGTGATGTCGCCGCCGTGGCGAAAGATCACGCCGGTGAGCCCGTGGAGAACGCCGGGGCCGTTGCGCACCTCTACCATCAACCCGATTTGCTCGGAGGGGGTCGCCAGGTCAGACATGAACACAGTATAAAGGAAAGCGTGAAGGCCCTCGTTTTTTCCGCCGGCGGCGCCTTCGGCGCGTACGAGGCCGGAGCGTGGACGGCGATCGAGGAGCGCGGATTCCGGCCTGCGATCGTGGTGGGGGCGTCGATCGGCGCGCTCAACGCCGCCGCCGTGGCCCGCGGCTGCACCGGGAAGCGCTTGCAAGATCTGTGGCGCGATCCGAAAGCGAATGTGTTTCGGTGGAATTGGCCGCCCCGCAGCCTGGGGTTGCTGGACCAGGCGTTGCTGGCGGCGCGGATCGGGGAGCTGTTGGTCGAGTTTCCTCAGGCCGGGGAGGGCGTGAAGCTGCTCATCACCATGACCGCGCTGCCGAGCACGCGGGTGCGGGTGGTGAGCGGTGAACAGGTGACGGCGCGGAGCCTGCTGGCTTCCTGCGCCGTGCCGCTGGCCTACGCACCGGTGAAGGTCGAAGGGCGATGGTATTGCGACGGGGGAGTGTTCTGCCCGCTGCCGCTGCAGGCCGCGGCGGAAGCGGGCGCGAGCGAAATCGTGGGAGTGGATCTGCTGGCGGCGCCGCCGTCGGCGCTGGCCCACAGCATGATGACCGCCGCCATCCGCGTGCGACGATGGGCGCTCGGTGAGCCGGATGGGATGGCCGCGCCGGAGGGGGTGCGTCTGCTACGTATCGTGCCGCGGGCGCCACTGGGGCGGCTGCGCGATATTTTGCGGTGGAGCCCGGAAAACGTCGACCGCTGGATCGAGGCGGGCTATCGGGATGCGGCCGCGGCGTGGGAGCGCGAGAGCCAGGCCAGGGCCGCGCAGGAAACGAGCCCCAGGGCGGACAGGACAGCGCCCGCGTAGACTACGTCCGGCTCATATACAAAATCGATCACGTGCTCGCCGGCGGGCGCGGCGACCCCACGCAAGGCGCCGAAGGGTGAGTAGAGCGGCGTGGGGCGGCCGTCGAGGCGGGCCTGCCAGCCGGGGAAGTTCGGCTCGGCGAAAACGACCAGGCCGGCGCAGGGGCTGGCGGAGCGGGCGCTCAGGCGGCGAAGCTCGTGGCGGGTGATCTCGACCGTGGCATCCTCCGAGCAAGGCTCGAAGCGCGGCGGCTCCGCACCCGGGAGCAGGATCGTTTCGCGCCGTGGATCAAAGGCGGGCGAGCGGAACAGGTCCGCCGCTTCGCGAGCGTCCCGCGCCACGCGGACCTGGCGCACCATCCAGGCGCGGGGGAGGGCGTCGTCGTTGCGGAAGACTTTCCAGCCGTCGGGGCCGGCGTAAACCTCCCGCTGCTCGGGGCGCGTCGGCTGCTTCGCTACTACATAGACGGTATTCAGCACCAGGGTCGCGCGGCCCCAGTCCCAGCCGACGAAATCGTAGAGATCGGCGGAAACGCTGGCCAGGTAGCCACGCGTTTCCTCCAGGCCTTCCCAATCGCCCAGGTTGGCGGGCCAGTCGGTTTGCGAAGCGGCGTCGAAGCGGAAGGGGCCGCGCTGCGACTTGAGAAATGCCACGATGCCGGGGTGGTCCGTAAGGCGCTTGAGAAAGATGGCGCGCTTGGGGTCGTCGCGGTGCGAAATGAAAAAGTAACTTGTAATGCTTAGCTCGAACAGAACCAGCAGAATGAGCGACACGCGCGCCGCGCGGGGCGTGAGGTGGCCGCTGTGGAGGCCGTAGAGCACGGCGGCCAGCAGGAAGGCGACCAGCGTGGAAAGAATGACGTGGTCGCCCGGGTTGGTCTCGAATTTCAGGTTCAGATAGAGCCAGAACAGCATCGCCCAGGCGAGCAGTCCGATGAAGACCAGGGCCTTCAGGATGCGGCTGCGCCAGCGCTCCCACTCGGGCTGCTGGGGGCCGAAAAACAGGTCGATGCCCTGGGCGGTGAGGGTGAGGGCGGCGAACTGGAAAACGAAGATGGCGTGGCCGGGGCTGCGGGCCTTGTCGATGAAGGGAATCAAGGTATAAATAAGACCGTGGAACAGCGAATAATGGCCGGCGGCGTAAGCCAGGGCGCCCAGGGCGAGGCAGGAGTAAATGCGAACGCGGCGGTCCTTCCAGCCGGCGGCGACGGCGAAGAAGGCGAAGCTTAGGCACACGAAGCCCAGAAACGGATCGGTGGTGAGATGGGCCTTGGGGAACAGCACGCCCAGCAGAGAAAGCGGGAAGATGCCGTAGTTATATTGCGCGAAGTAGGGGACGGTGTCGCCCATGCGGACCGGGTTAGACGTTTCGACCCAGCGGTAGGCGTGGGCTCCGTATTGCCAGGCGGGGAGCAGTTGGAAGGCGCCGATCAGGAAGGCAAACAGGGCGACGGAGACGAACAGGACGATGAGGCGCAGGCGCGCGCCGGCCTCGACGATCAGGAAGTAAAGGAACACGCCGCCGAGGGCCAGCACGGTGAACATGGGGGCCTGGTGGTGCCCGCTGAGCAAAGAGAGGCCGATGGCGGCCCCGCAGAGAGCGGCGTTCGAAAAGGCCGGCAATCCCCAGCCGCGTTCGATCATCCGGTGAAAAAAAAGAAACACCAGCGGGATCCACAGCGCGCCGTTCAGCATCTGGGGCCAGGGAGTGGTGCCGAGATAGCCGCCGAAGGAGAACGCCGCGCCCGCGAGCACCGCGGCGAAGCGGCTCGCGCGGAGCTGGCGGCAGAAGGCGAACATAAGGATGGCCGCCAGCAGGTGCATCAGCACGAAGTGGCGGTGGACCCAGGCGAAGTTGATGTAGCCGTTCTTGAGGGGGGCGAGAAACAGCGGCCAGTTGAGCGGAAACGCGGCGCCGGGCTGCATCTGGCCGAGCACGGACTGGCCGGACCACTGGAACGGGTCCCACAGCGGAAACGCGCCGTGGCGCATGGCGCGGGCCTCGAACTGGTACCAGGGGAGAACTTGATAGGCGAGGTCCGGGGTTTCCAGAAACGTGAACTGCGAACTCAAGGCGAGCTTCCAGTAAAACGCCAGAGTGAGTATCAGCAGGACCAGAAGAGGGCGTCGGTCGAAGAAGTCAGGCGCCGGCGGCGGGCTGGTCATTTGCTTGGCGGCTTCTGTTTCTGGATCTGCGCGATCTTCTTTTTTACCTCTTCGGCCTTGTGGGGGGGAGGGGAAAGCTCCAGATATTTCTGAAAGGCGGCGAGGGCTTTGCCGGTCTCGCCGAGCTTTTCTTCGGCCTCGCCCAGCTTGCAATAGGCGTCGGCGAGGTCGGGCTGCCACTTGGTGGCGTGCTCATAGCGGCCGGCGGCGGCCTTGTAGCTCTTTTTCTTGAAGTAGAAATCGCCGATCTTCAGCTCCTTTTGCGCCTGGATCGGGTTGAAGGTGTATTCGGGCTCGGCGTTG
>DASQHK010000075.1:0-5596 GCA_035632135.1 Bryobacterales bacterium | reverse complement strand
CTTCATCCGGCAGCCATCGATCGTGTCCAGCAGAAACAGCCGCCGCTCGGCGCTGCTTGCCGGCGCGCCCAGCAGCTCCGCCACCATCTTCTGCGCATTCGCATCGTCGCAAAACGCGAGCAGCACTTCGCGCACCGACGCAGCCTCATCTTCCGCCAGCGCCGGCGCGCTCAGCCGCGTGCGCAAGAACTTCAGCACCTCGCCCGACCAGCCCGGGTGGTGCGACACCACCCACAGCGCCGCCCCGCGCAGCTCCTTACTCCCATCGCTCAGGAACGGCGCGATCTGCTCGCGGCGCAGCGGGCTGTGGTCCATCTGATCGAGGGCGACCAGCGCCGCCTTGCGCACCCTGGGCTGCGGATCGCGCAGCGCCACGGCCACCGCCGCCCCGTCTTGCAAGCCGATCAGCGAGTAGATAACGGAGTGCTCCAGGAACCGGTCATCCGCATCGGCCGCCGCCGCGAGCAGCGCCCGCGTGGCCCGCGCATCGCCCAGCTCGCCCAGCGCCGTCGCCGCCTGCCGCCGCGCCGCGGGCTCGTCGCGCTTCACCATCTCCATCAGCCGCTCGAGCGCCGCATGGTCCTTAGCCATACCTACCGAGCGCGCCGCCGCCACCCGCACCGTGAAGTCCCGGTCGTCGAGCGCTGCCCGCACCGCCGCCTCCGCTTGCGGCGTCCCGATCCGGAACAGCGCGAAGACCGCGCTGCACCGCGTCTCGGCCCGCTTCGCGCTCTCCCGCACGCCGATGAGCGGCCCCACCGCCGCCTCGCCCTTCTCCACCAGCAGCTCGACCGCCTGGTCGCGCACCGCCGGCCGCGGATCGTCCAGCCTCCCGGCCAGCTCGGCCGAAGGCATCGACTCCAGCTTCAGTTGTATCCCTCGCGGGTCCTCCACGCGCGGCGCGCCGATCTTGCGGATGCGGTAAATCGCCCCGCGAATCTGCGGCTTCGCCACCCGCGAAATCGGGCAGCCGCGAATGAACCACGCGCCGGTGTCCACCACAAGGAGGCTGCCGTCGGCGTCCTCCATCACGTCAGTGGGGTGAAAATCGGGGTCCGTGGAAGTGAGAAAATCCTCGTCCTCGGTGCGGAACGTCGCCCCGTCGCGGTACAGCTTGTGCCGCTGCACGCGGTGCGGGTTGAACTGCGCGCTGAACAGGTTGCCTTCGTACTCCGGCCCGAACGCCGCGCCCCGATAACGCACCAGCCCGGCCGGCGCGATGCGCGGAAACTTGGTCATCACCGGCATCAGTTCGCCGGTGCGCTTGAACTCGCTCACCACCGGGTACCACTTCGGATAAACGCCGCCTCTCACAAAGTGCAGCAGCGCGTCGCGCTGGCCGTCGCGCGGATCGGTGAAATACGTCATCGTGCCGATCATCTCGCCCGGCGGCGTGAAGATCAGCTCCACCGGGTTGTCAAAGCCGCCGCCCGCCACCCACTCCAGGCCCGTGCCGTCCGGCCGCACCCGCCAGATTCGCGACGCCATGCCATCAAACGTTTTTCCGTCTTTTGTTTTAATGTGGAAGCCGTGCCGGCCGTCGGTCAGGTATAGCCAGCCGTCCGGCCCAAAGAACGGCCCGTGCAGGCTCGCCGCATTCGACGACATGACCCAGCCCGTCACGACCGTCTCGCGCCGGTCGGCCACGCCGTCGCCGTTGGTGTCGTCAAAGCGCAGCAGGTCAGGCGGCGCGGCCACGTACAGGCTGCCGCGATACCACACCGCGCCCGCGGGCAGCGTGAGGTGCTCGGCAAACACCGTGCTGCGATCGTAGGTCCCGTCGCCGTTGACATCTTCGAGCATGCGGATGCGGTAATCCGGCCTGGTCGCCATCTGTTTGTTGTCGAGCGTATTGCCCGAGGATTCGCACAGAAACAGCCGCCCGCGCTCGTCGAACGTGCCCATCATGGCGTAGTTCACCAGTCCCGGCCCGGCCACCCGCTGCACCGTGAACCCCGGCGGCACATGCATCGCCGCCACGCCGGTAGCGCCCTCCGTGGCCGCTCTCTGGCGCAGAATCCAGGCGCCCGCCAGCGCCAGCAGCACGAGCGCCGCCACGAGCGTCAGCGTCTTCCGCGACGTTTGATCTTGCATGGAATTCCTCTCCGCCGTCTGAAAGATGATAACCGATCCGGAGAGCAGCAGGCGAACTGCTTGTGGGAGGGCGTGCGGCGGGAGCGTTAGAATCCGCTGAGCCGGAGAAAGGCGAAGAAGGCGACGGCGACAATCAGAAACATGAACACACCGGCCAGAATCATGCGCGGCGAAGCCCACGATGGCCCTTGCGCCAGGGCTCGCGCGGCAGCGGCAGCAGTGGCGCCCGTGCGTCCCAACGGCGGCAATACCGACGACGCTTTCGCCGCTGTCTGGGAGGCCGGCTTGAGATTCTCGAGAGCGTCTCGGAATTCCGCGGCCGTTTGGAAACGCTGCCCTGGGTCTTTGGCCAGCGCCGTGAGGATGATCTGGTTTAATGCCGGCGGCAGGCCGGGCTGAATCTCGATCGGCGGCGTGGGCGGCGTGTTCACCTGCGCCAGCATCACGTCGAACTGGCTCTTGCCCTGGAACGGCGGCCGTCCCGTCACCGCCGCGTACAGCACCGCCCCGAGCGAGTAGATGTCGCAGCGCGCATCCAGCTCGGTGCTACCTTTCACCTGCTCCGGCGACATGTATTCGAGCGACCCCAACACCGTCCCCACCTGCGTAAGCTGCGGGTCGCGGGCCGTCTTCGCGATGTCGAAGCCGGTGAGCTTCACGGTTCCGTCAGCGGTGATGGTAATGTTGGCCGGCGCCATCATGCGATGCACTACGCCGTGCCCGTGCGCGTAGTCGAGCGCAGCCAGCGCCTGGCTCATGTAATTCACCGCCTCCGGCCACGGCAGCGCGCCCCCTTCCAGCCGCTCTGCGAGCGTCATTCCCTCGATCAGCTCGGTGGTCATTACCAGTTGGCCCTCGATCTGGGTGGCGTTGTAAAACGTGGCGATGTTCGGATGCGACAGGCCGGCATGGATCTTGATTTCGCGCAAGAACCGGTCCACCCTTTCCTGGTCGTCCTGCAAATCTTTCGGGAAAGTCTTCAGCCGCTCGAACCGCTGGGCGAGAACGTTGCGGACCTTGTAGGCGCGGTAGCTTCGCGTCGTCTCCAGGACATCGATGAATTCGTAGCCGCCGATGGTTTTTCCGAGTTCGAATCGCATGCGCCGCGGCTCGACGATGAGCCTCTCAGCGATGTTACGGCACGCGCGCAAACAGTGTCAATGGAGAGTATGTCGTTGAGCTAAGGTAGAACACTGAGTTTTCGTAGGATGAGAACCCGAGCGCAGGCCCCGAAAATTCACTTAGGCCCATGTCATTTTCGCCGCAACGCTTCCTGCGCAGCCGGCTGGCGCGGATTGAGCGCCAGCGCCCGTCTCCACAAATCGCGCGCTTCTTGTTTTTTCCCCTGCCGGTAGAGCAGCCCGGCGAGATTCACTAAGACAGCGTCCTGATTGGGGCCGATTTGGAGCGACAGCCGGTAGAAATCCACGGCCTGCTCGATGCGTCCGTCGGCCTGCAAAAGCACAGCCATCTGCGCATAAAGCGCCGCGTCGCGCGGCTTCGATTGCGCCGCCTGTCGCAGCAGCGGCCAGGCTTTCTCGAGCCACGCCGGCCGGCCGTATTTCGCGCCCGCTTGGGCATAAGCAAGACCCAGGTTGCGCGCGGCTAATCCCGGTGGCCCCGCATCCGTGAAATACGCGGCCAGCTCGGCGGGCGGCCCTGGCTGAGCCGGGGCCTCCGCCGGCCGCCGTGGAATGGAGTGATCGGTGAACGTCGTATGTCCGCCGTCGTAGGCCCGCGCCTTCGGCATGTGGCAGCGCGTGCAGTCGCCCGCGTCCCGCTGTGGCGACGGGCACTGGCGCTGGGCGTGGCAGCCGAGACACTTATCGCGAAAGCCAACCGCCGCCCGGTGCGGGTCGTGGCAAGTGCCGCACCACAGGGTCCTGCTCTCGCGCCGGCACCTGCTGCGCGCGAGCGCCTCGGCGTGGCTGTTCACCCGCACGCCGCGCGGCGCCCCCGCCGCCACGTACACCGCCAGGTAATCCGAAAGCTTCTCGCCGGGCCGGAAATCCTCCAGCGTTTTTCCCGGCAACAGCAGCCGCGCTTCGCCCGAAAGATGGCACTGCTCGCACACCGCCTGGCGCAGAGGCGGGGGCAGCCGCGCCGGGTTGACGATGTTTCGCCGCTCCGGATGCGCGGCGTGCGCTTCGCCATCGCCGTGGCACCGCTCGCAGGTCACCCCGTGCAGCCCGCTCCAGTTGGCCACGCGGTTCAGCGTCCCCACCTCGACGCGCACGCCGCTCGCGTGGCAATAGAGACACTCGGCGGTAATGGGGCGGTCGAAATCCGGCCGTATGTCGTCCTGATATCCAGGCGCCATGTCCCACCCGCGCCTCGTCGCGTAGTAGCCCACCGGCGCCTGATATAAGTAACCATTGTCGAGAAACGCGTAGCTGCGCCCCATCCGCCGCGAGCCGATGAAAAAATCGAGCCGCACGCGCTCGTGACCCGCTCGCAGCTCCAGCCCTCCGGCCTGCACCGGCGCGATCTCGAAGGTAGTTCGCGAGGCGGCGTGATAAAACCGCCCGGCGAACTCTTCGGAGGCGGCAACTTTGCCGCTGGTGTTCGCCATGGGCGTGCGCAGATAGCGCGCCACAATCTCCGGATGGCAGTTGGCGCAAACAACAATGAGCGAAAAGAGAAGGAGCATCGAGGCGCTCGGCCCGGCGCCTAGACGATGCCAGTGAGCTTGGTATCAGCCGTAGGGAAGCTGTCGATGGGCGTCTTCATGATTTCCCCGGCCGCGGTCAGGTACAGGTCGGCCATGGTTCCCGTCATCTCCGAGTGCCTTCCGGTCGCCATCCCGCCCGCGTGCCCCGCCAGAATCGCCGCGAGGCCGTTGTTCTTGTGGCGGTTCGCCTCGGCGTGCTCGTGCAGAAACAGCAGGCAGCAGTGGTCGAGCAGCGTTCCGTCGCCCTCCGGAATCGATTTCAGCTTCCCCAGCAGGTAGGCGAATTCCTCCACGTGCCAGCGGCAGATGTCGCGCAGAATGCGCTGCCCGTCGGGCGCCTCGGCGTGCGTATGTGTGTAGTCATGATGCCTGAGCGCCGTATACCCCAGCCACGGGAACCGCACCAGGCTCTGGCACTTGGTGAGCATGTAAGAAGCAACGCGGGTCTGGCGCGTCACCAGCGCGTAGGCGAGCAGGTCGGACTGCAGCCGCGCGATGCGCGGGTAGTCGGTCATGTCGCCGCCGATCTCCGGCTCCTTGACGCGGTTGTAAACCGGCGGCAGGCTCGCCACCGCGCGCTCCATCTCGCGCAGCGAGGTGAGGTGCTCGTCGAGCCGCGCCCGGTCTTCTTTGCCCAGGCCCACCTTCAAGTCGTCGGCTGAATCGCGCACCGCATCCAGGATGCTGCGCTTGCGCTCCACCCAGCCCTCATCCTTGGTCCCGAACACGCGGTCGAAGAAGTTGTGCGGAATCACCTCCGGCGGCAGCGCGCGATCGGCCGCCGCCCAGCTCAGATTGCGCTGAATGCTCTCGCCGTGCGACTCCTGGCAC
>DASQHK010000074.1:0-8858 GCA_035632135.1 Bryobacterales bacterium | reverse complement strand
GCCGCCGCATGACCGCCTACGGCCGCGAGCACTGCTTCGCCGAAGCCGCCATCACTTATCGCATCCGCGACTGGGGCATCTCCCGCCAGCGCTACTGGGGCACGCCCATTCCGGTCATCTACTGCCCGCAGTGCGGCATTGTTCCGGTACCCGAGGACCAGCTTCCGGTGCTGCTGCCGCTCAACGTCCCCATTAGCGGTATGGGCGGCTCGCCGTTGCGGCAGGTCCCCGAGTTTCTGAACGTA
This sequence comes from Bryobacterales bacterium, assembly GCA_035632135.1. Classification (GTDB taxonomy): domain Bacteria; phylum Acidobacteriota; class Terriglobia; order Bryobacterales; family JACQDG01; genus DASQHK01. The sequence continues at coordinate 8,613 of DASQHK010000074.1, read as the reverse complement.
AGCTGCCCCAAGTGCGGCGGCCCCGCCGAGCGCGAGACCGATACCATGGACACCTTCATCGATTCGTCCTGGTATTTCTACCGCTATTGCGACCCGCACAACGACACGGCGCCCTTCGACTCCGGGAAGATCCGCTACTGGTTCCCCATCGACCAGTACATCGGCGGCGTCGAGCACGCCATCCTGCACCTGATCTACTCGCGCTTCTTCACCAAAGTGATGCGCGACCTCGGCCTGGTCCAGAACGACGAGCCGGTGAAGCGCCTCTTTACCCAGGGCATGGTGATCCGCGAGGGCGCCAAGATGTCCAAGAGCAAGGGCAATGTGATCGATCCGGACGCCATCGTCGACCGGTACGGCGCTGATACCACGCGGCTCTTCGCGCTGTTCGCCGCGCCGCCCGAGAAGGACCTCGACTGGAACGACGCCGGCGTCGAGGGCATGCACCGGTTCCTCGGCCGCGTGTTCCGCTTTGTGACCCGCGCGGACCGCGCGGTGCCCTCTGGGCCCGGCGATGGCTCGGCTGACCGCACTGTGCTCCGCAAGCTCCACCAGACCATTCGCAAGGTCACCGAGGATTTCGAGTCGCGCTGGCACTTCAACACCTCCATTGCCGCCATCATGGAGCTGGTCAACGATCTGTATCAGCGCGAGGCAAGCCTTTCCAGGGCCGCGCTCGACGAGGTGCTGCCGTCGCTCGTGCTGCTGCTCGCGCCTTTCGCCCCTTACGCCGCCGAAGAATTATGGGAACAGCTCGGCCGCCGTGGCCCCCTGCTGCGGCTCAAGTGGCCGGGCTTCGACCCCACGTTGGCCGCGGAAGACGAGGTCGAGATCCCGGTCCAAGTAAACGGCAAGCTCCGCAGCCGGCTCCTGGTCCCGCGCGGAACCTCGGAGGAGGCGCTCGAGAAACTCGCCAGGGCCGACGCCAAGGTGCAGCCTCACCTGGCTGGGAAGCAAGTCGTGAAAGTCGTCGTCGTGGCGGACAAGCTGGTCAACATTGTCGTGAAATAAATAAATGCGAACCCGCCCGGCTGTTCCCGGCGACCTGCCCCGGATCATCGAAGTGTCGCTGGCTGCCTTCGAGACGGTCACTTGGCAGCGAACGGTGGATCGGACTTTCGGGCCGCTCCAGGGCCTCGACTGGCGCGAGCGCTGGCGCCGCCGCATGGAAAAAGCGTTCCAGGAGGAGACGTTCCTGGTGCTCGAGGAGAACCAGCAGATCCTCGGCTACGCCTGCGGGACTGTGGACACCGCCATCGGCCTCGGACACATCGACATTCTCGCCGTGGACCCGGCGGCCCGAGGCCGGGGGTGCGGCCGGCATTTGCTCAGCACCATGGAGGAGCTTTTCCGATCACAAGGCGCCACCCACGTCACGCTCGAATCGCTGGTGGATAATGAAACCGCCAACTCCCTCTACCGCCGTACCGGCTACCAGCAGCTCGCCCAGCACATCAACTGGTTCAAGAAGCTGGGGTAGCGCGGCAGCGCTCGCCTCCTACGCCGCCCTGGCTTCTCTCTACCTGCTCTACCTGCCCCACGCTGAGTTTGTCCTCGACGATTGGTTCCAGTTCCTCTTCTACCGCATCCACCAGGCGCGCGGCTGGGCCGGCGAGATCGAGGTGGTCCGCATTCTGCTCCAGAACCGGCTCTACAACACTTTCCAATTCGACTGGCTCAGCTTCTTCGTGGATTCGCTGCTGGTCTGGGTGACCGGCTACGCCCCGCGCCTCCTGTTCTCGATCGTCCTGCTTATACATATTACGAATGCCTGGCTGCTGTATCGGTTGCTGCGCCGCCTGCGCATCGACTCGCGGCTTGCTTACCTCGCCGGCGCCTGCTTCCTTCTGACGCCTTTCTCCCACGGCCCGCTGTTCTGGTTCCTGGGAACGCCGTTCTACACCCAGCCGCCGGTTTTTCTGTTTCTCTACTGGCTGTCGCTCGCCACCACGCTGGCCGCCGGCGCGCTCACTCTCCGCGCGGCCCTCTGGCAGTCGCTGCTGATCGTTCTCGTTCTGTTTGCAGGCGGCGCCCCCTCGTTTGGCCTGCTGCTGTTCGGCGGCGCTTGGATGGCGCTGTGCTTCTTTCCGCGCGATCGTTGGAGAGCCGCCGCGCAGGCTATCGGGACCGCCTGGGCGGTAATGGGCGCCGCCTTCGTGGTTTACGTGTCCTTCATCAGCAAGGCCCCTCCCAGTCACAATCAGATCCGGGCCCGTTACGATTTCAGCCGCGACTTTCTGATCAACAACTGGCGCAAGTTCTATCACTATCACCTGGAGGGCATGAGCGGCTTCGGCCCCCACGCCTATTACCGCGTCCACGCTTCGGCCGGCCAGATTTTGGCCGCGGCGTTTGTCGTGCTGATCGTCGCGCTCGGCGCGTGGCTGCTGCGGGGATCCCCCGAGAGCCAGCCGGCGCGGCGCGTCATCGTCTTCGCCGCGGGGATGGCTGTGCTCGCTTACGCCCCGCTGATCTACCTGATCGGCGGCACGCTCCGCCACTACTACACGGTCAGCCCGTACTTTTCCTTGCTGCTGGCGGCGCTTTGCTGGATGCTCCCTGGCGGCCGCTCCGGCGCCTCGCGCATCGCGGCCGGCGCCGCCCTGTGCGGCTACTTCGCCATGTGTACCGTGGCCGAAATCGAGCAATGCTGGACGCCGATGTCCGAGCACATCCAGGCGGTGAAAGCTGGGCTGCGGCGCTTGCGCGATCTCCAGCCCGGCGAGCCGGTCATCATTCCGCGCTTCCCGATGATCCTCGGCACGGCCCCGAACTTTGCGCTGATCTCCAACTGGGGCCAGTATATGGCCGAGGTAGTCACCGGCGTGCCGCGCGTCGAGTTCTGGCGGGAAATAGTCATCGAGCGCGGCCACGTCCGCCTCTTCCATCGCCACGCCCTGCGTGACACCACCGCCGCCGAACTCGCCCATGCCCATGTGCTGGTCGGCCCGCCGGAAGGCCCTTACGTGCCGCGCCGTTACTGGGCCGAGCCGGTCGGCGCGCCGGCCGGGGAGCCCCCGGCCGATCCACCGGGGTCCTGCCAATGGTTGCTGCACTGCCTCAGGGACTACGACCCCTGCGCCGCCCCGCCCGCTCCCCTCGCCGCCAGCGACCTCGCCCCGCTCGCCGGCCAAGTGTACTACCCGCGCCCGTTTGAGCACGGCAACCTGGCGCACCTGCACTATTGAACGCCGTCGCCGATGGTACAATGCTCTCACAACGAAAGGCATTTTCTATGGCAGAACCATCAATAGAGCGTCGCACTTTTCTGAAATCAGCCGGCGCGGGCGCCGCGCTGACCACCTCCCTGTTCACCGGCCGCGTGGCCGGGGCCAATGACCGCATCCGGGTCGGTTTCATCGGCCTGGGGCGCATGGGCAGAGGCAGCCTTGGCATCGCGCTGCGAATCCCCGAGATCGATGTCGTGGCCCTCTGCGACATCTACAAGCCGAACCTCGAGCTGGCCCAGCAAATGGCTCCCAAAGCCCGCACCTATGAGGACTTCCGCGACTTGCTTGCCGCCAAGGACATCGACGCCGTCAACATCTCCACTCCCGATCACTGGCACGCCTACATGATGGTCGAGGCCTGCAAGGCGGGCAAGGACGTCTACGTCGAGAAACCCATCTGCGTGGCCGTCGAAGAAGGCAAGATCATGGTCGAGGCGGCGCGCAAGTACAACCGGGTGGTGCAGGTCGGCACCCAGCAGCGCTCCGGCATCCATTTCGAGCACGCGCGCGAAATCGTCCGCAGGGGCCGCCTCGGCAAAATCAGCTTCGTCCGCACCTGGAACTACGGCAACCAGTATCCCGAGGGCATCGGCAACCCGCCCGATTCCGACCCGCCGCCCGACTTCGACTGGAACATGTGGCTCGGCCCCGCCCCCGAGCGTCCGTTCAACTCCAACCGCTTCGGCGTGCATCCCAAGGAGTTCTCACGCTTCCGCTGGTTTTGGGACTACGCGGGCGGCATGGTCACCGACTGGTCCATCCACCTCATCGATATCGTGCTGTGGTCGATGGATGCCATCGGCCCTACCGCCATTACCGCATCCGGCGGGAAATATTACATCGAGGATGACCGGGATACCCCCGATACGATCCAAGTTACGTGGGACTTTCCCAAGTGGATCTGTGTTTATGAGAACAGGATCCTTAACGGCCAGTCCATGTTCAAGCAGGGTTACGGCATCCTGTTTCACGGCACCGACGGCACGCTGTTTGTGGACCGCAGCCGCTACGAACTGATCCCGGAACTGCGCAGCGAAGATGGGCGGAAGGTCGAGCGCACCCCGGCCGTGGAGGAGGCGAACTCGAACAATCACAACCTGGCCCACTGGCAGAACTTTGTGGCTTGCATCCGGTCGCGCCAGCGGCCGGTTAGTGATATTGAAGAGGGCTACCGTTCGACCGCCATGGCCCTGCTGGGCAACGTCGCCTATCGCAGCCGCCAGCGGGTGGATTGGGACCCCGAAACCGGCACGACCGGCAACAAGGAGGCCCAGCCGTACCTCAGGCGCGAATACCGGAAGCCCTGGAAACTCAGCATTTGATGGCAGAAACGCGTGAAAAAGGTGTCGTGGAGTGTGAACCCGAGCCGGTGACCAGGCCGGCCCCCCAAGGGGGTGCCCCCGAGCGCGCTCCGGAGCCCGCCTCGGCGCACAGCGGAAAGGGCGCTTTAGCCCGGTTTCCTGAAACCGCCCCGGCGCACCGTGCGTCGCAAGGGTGTATGGCAACCGCGTCCAGCGCGCTTTCGGTAGCGGGTCTGACACAGGCGACGGCAATAGCCAAGGTGGGAAGCCAGACCAACTCGGAAGCGGCGCTGGTGAAGCGCTGCCAGGCCGGCGATGAGATGGCGTTTCGCGAGATCGTCGAGCGCCATCAGGCCAAGGTTTTTTCGATCATTTACGGCATTATCCGGCACCGCAACGACGCTGAAGACATCGCCCAGCAGGTCTTTACCAAGGTGTACTTTTCGATCCGCGGATTTGACCTGCGGTCTTCCTTGCTGACCTGGATCTACAAGATCACGGTGAACGAGTGCTACGACTACCTGCGAAAGCAGAAGGTTCGACGCCTCGTGTATGAGAGCGACATGAGCGAGGAGGAGGCCCGGCGCCTGGAAAACACCGAGGCGCCGCGAAACCGCCAGCAGCCGATCGATCAGCGGCTCGAGAAGCGGGATTACGTCCTCAAGCTGTTGATGAAGGTGCCGGAAGAAGAGCGTATGCTGCTGATCGAAAAAGAGGTCGAGGGGCGAACGGTGGAGGAGCTTTCCGCTGCCACCGGCCTCAACGAAAACACCATCAAGGTGAAATTGTTCCGCGCGCGCCAGAAGCTGGTGAAAGCCGCCGGGCGGCTCGGCAAGTCCTGGACGCTGTGATATATGATACCGAAAGCGGGCATAGATCCGCCGGTGCTTGCAGTTCAGGCGATGCGGGCCTTTCTGAGGCCCTTGGCAACAACAGAGGGAAGAAGTTATGCACATCCTGTTAAGGGAAAATCTGGAGGGATACCTCTCGGGTAAGCTGGATCCTGCCGTGCGGCAGGAGCTGGAAACCCATTTGGCCGCCTGTCGGGGCTGCCGGGAGGAATGGGAAATTCTGCGGTCTTCGGCCGTAGACCTCCGCGCGCTGCGGTCTCCCCAGGACATGGACCTCGATCCTGCTCCTGGCTTCTACGCGCGGGTGATGGAGCGCATTGACGCGGAGCGTGAGGTTCCTTTCTGGGCACTGCTGCTCGAGCCGGCGTTTGGGCGCCGGGTGGCGTTTGCATTTCTCATGATGCTGGCCCTGCTGGGCGCCTACGTGGCAGCCTTCGATCAGACCGATTACTCCTCCAGGCATTTGCCGGAAGCGATCCTGGCCGGGCAAGCACCCGGAGGTCCCCTGAGCCGAGCGCCGCATTTCAACTCCAATCTGGCGCACAATCGCGGCGCCGTGCTGGCCTCCCTCGTCACCGAAGGGGACTGAGCCATGTTGGACCCCAAAGTTGCCGGCTGCAAGGGTCGCCTGATCGCCATCCTGGCCTTGATCTTCGTTTCCGGAGCGGTGGCCGGCGGGCTGACCATGCACCTGGTTGACCACCGCCTGCTGAAGCCCCAGGTTCTCACCCTGAACGAAGCCGAGAAGGATCTGGCCGTCCAGCATTTTTCTCAGGAACTGGACCTCAACCCGGAGCAGTCCAAAGCCATCGAAGCCATCCTCGATGAGTTCATCATGGAGCAGGCCAACCTGATGCAGGAGATGCAAAATAGCCGCAGCACCGGCCACGAACAGATCCTCCGGATCCTTAACGACGACCAGCGCCGGCGTTTTCAGAAGGTGCTTTCCGAGCTGGGCAATGACAAGCGGCGGGACTAGCACCCGCCAAAAATTCCCCCCAACCCGATCAAGCTGTGGTACTTTATGCGTTGCTGCGGTAACCACATCCGTGGCCAAGACGCCCATTCTCTAGCATGGAAACCTCTGTCTCTGAGAAGAAGACCGGTGGCTTGTTTACCACGCGGCGCGTCCTCGTTATCGTAGCGGTGCTGGCGGCAGCGACGTTGCTTGGCGCCTTCGCCCGCAGCCGGCGGAAAGAGCCCGTTTACTTTACCTCTACGGTGGAAAAGGGCGACATTCGTTCCGAGGTCACCGCTACGGGAACCATCAACGCCGTCATCACCGTGCAGGTGGGATCGCAGGTTTCCGGCGTCATCGACAAGCTGTTCGTCGACTTTAACGACAAGGTCCACAAGGGACAGGTGGTGGCTCAGATCGACCAATCGATCTTCAAGGCGCAGGTGGCGCAAGCCGAGGCCGACCTGGAGAACGCCAAGGCCAACGTGAATGCGCTGGCAGCCAACATCGACGCGATGAGGGCCGATCTGGCCAGCTCCCTCGCCAACGTGGACAAGGCCGTGGCCACAGAAAACCAAGCCAAGCTCGACCGCGACCGCAACGCGGACCTGTTCCGCCAGGGAATCGTTGCCGCCGCCGTCCGTGACCAGGCACAGAGCACCTATGAGGCAGCCGCTGCCGCTACGCGCGCGTCGCGAGCCGCCGCCGAGCAATCCAAGACCAAGATCACGTCGGCCATCGCCCAGTTGGCGCAGGCCAAGGCGCAGGTGCAGCAAAAAGCCGCCGCGTTGCAGGTGTCGAAGGTCAATCTCGCCTATACGACCATCTATACTCCCGTGGACGGCACGGTCGTGGCCCGCAACGTGGACGTGGGTCAAACGGTTGCCGCCAGCCTTCAGGCGCCGACGCTCTATACCATTGCCCAGGATTTGAAAAGAATGCTGGTCTACGCCAAGACCGACGAGAGCGACGTGGGCAACATCCGCCAGGGAGCGCTGGCGACTTTCAAGGTCGACGCGTTCCCGAAGGAGACGTTCAGCGGGAGCGTGTCGCAGATCCGGATGAATCCGCAGACCATCCAGAACGTGGTCACCTACGACACGGTCATCGCGTTTGACAACCCTGATGAGAAGCTGCTGCCCGGCATGACCGCCTATGTGACCATCCCCGTGGCCAGCGCGCGAAACGTGATCAAAGTTCCCAATGGCGCGCTGCGATTCCGGCTCGAGGAGCCCGAGCGGCAAGCCTTGTTTGCCAAGTACAATTTCAAGAACGGACCGGCCGGGCGTCCTGGCATGGCGCCCCAGGGTGCGGCGGCAGCGGGCGGTGGCGCCGGCAAGGGAGCGGCCTCGGGCGGTCCCGGCGGGAGCGCTCCCGGCGGCGGGCGCGGCGGCTGGAATGGCGGCGGGGGCCGTGGCGCCGGCGTCGGGCCGGGCGGCGGCTCCGGGAGCGCCGGCGGAGCGAAGCCCAGGGGCCCCTCGTCGCTGGATATCAAGACGCTCTACGTGCTCCAGCCCGACAAGACGCTGCGCCCCGTAGTCGTGCGCACTGGTATCACCGACTACACTTTCACCGAGGTGGCGGCCGTATTGCAGGGGGAGATCAAGCCCGGCGAGGAAGTAGTCAACGGCAAAGAGCTTCCCAACCGCGGCATCTCCGGCTTCGGCGGGCCCATGGGCAGGGGCATGGGCAGGCGCTGATGGCGGGCGACAACGGCAAATCGGGCCGGACCGCTGAGAGCGTGGCCACCGGCGCTAACCCCAGCGCTCTCAAACTCCCGGCCGATGTGGTCATCCATATTGACCACGTTCACAAGACCTACGATTTGGGCGAGGTGCAGGTGCACGCGCTGCGCGGCATCTCGCTCGACATCCTGCGCGGCGAGTTCGTTGCCATCATGGGGGCGAGCGGCAGTGGCAAGTCGACTTTCATGAACATCGTGGGCTGTCTGGACCGACCCACACGCGGCTCCTATTACCTGAACGGCATCAACGTCGCCACGCTTTCCAAGGTCGAGCTGGCCCGTATCCGCAACCGCCACATCGGCTTCGTCTTCCAGGGATTCAACTTGCTGTCGCGCACGACGGCGCTTGAAAACACCGAATTGCCCGGCATCTACGCCGGCCTGGAGTCGGAGGAGCGGCGCGAGCGGGCGCTGGCGGCGCTCCACAAAGTCGGCTTGGCCGGCCGCGAGCACCATTTCCCCAGCCAGCTTTCGGGCGGCCAGCAGCAGCGCGTGGCCATCGCCCGGGCGCTGGTGAACGCGCCGTCGC
>DASQHK010000073.1:0-2272 GCA_035632135.1 Bryobacterales bacterium | reverse complement strand
AGGGACAAATCTACAAGGTGATCGCCGCCGAATACCACGGAGGCCAGGGGAAGATGGGCGGCGTGGCCCACGTGCGGCTGAAGAACCTCGACAGCGGCACGCTGTGGGAGCACAGCTTCCGCGCCGACCTCAAGATCGAGGACCTGGCGGCCGAAAAACAGCCCATGGATTTCCTTTACGCCGACGGCGAGCAGTGCTACTTCATGCACCCGGAGAGCTACGAGCAGGTAGGTATTGCTGCTTCTGCCATTGGCCCGCAGGCCCGGTTTTTGCAGGCCGGAATGCGGCTGCCGGTGGAGTTCGTGGAGGGCCGGCCGGTGAGCGTGCTGTTTCCCGACATTCTGGAAATCCGCGTGGCCGACACCGCGCCGCCCGTGCACCAGCAGCAGGACAGCACCTTGAAAACGGCCAAGCTCGACAACGGCGTCGAGGTCATGGTGCCGCAGTTCATCAAGGCGGGCGACGTGGTGCGGCTGGACGTGCAGAACCTGAAATACGTCGAGCGCGCCAAGGGGACGGGGAGGTAGGCGGCGTGCGTGTGCTGATGGCCGCTCTGCTGGGAGCGGCGTTGTTCGCCGCAGCACGGCCGGCCGCCGATGCGTCGCTCGAAAAGCAAGCCGACCAATCCTACCGGGCCCGCGACTGGGCGGCGGCCGCCCGCTTGTATCAGGCTTTCCATGATGGAGGCGGCGGGACTGCCTCGACCTACGACAATCTGGGCGTGGCGCTGGCCAGCCTCGGCCGCTGGAGCGAGGCCGAAGCCGCGCTGCGCAAGGCCGTCGAGATCAATCCTCGGCATCGCTGGGCTTACAACCACCTGGGGTTCGTCTACCGCGAGCAGGGACGCTATGAGGAAGCCATCGCCATGTTTCGCCGCCAGATCGAGTTTGCGCCCCGCGACCCTTACGCCTACCGCAATCTCGCCGGCGCGCTGGTGATGACCGGGCGGCTGGACGACGCCGAGAAGGCCGCTGCTGAGAATCAGAAATACACATACGAGCGTGGCGCGGTCTATATCGACATGGCCTGCAACCTCAACTCCCAGAGCCATCCCCAGCAGGCCAAGAAATATCTGGATCAGGCTGCGGCGGCGGGTGTGGAGCGCAGCCTGCTGGCCCAGGAATCGGCCCACTATTTCCTGACCCTGCGCGACTACCGCAGCGCCGAGCAGCAGTACCTGAAGCTCGCGGAATACCAGCCCTACGACCCGGTCGTGGCGATGCGGCTCGGGGCCCTGTACTGGTCGACAGGCAACTTGGATAAAGCTGCCGCCGCGTTTGGCCGGGCGATCCGCGTGGATGAACGCGATCAGGTGAGGATTCAAACTTCAGCGAATACCTCGAAGACCGTCTCGCTGGAGGAATTGCGGCGCGACCCGGGGGCCGGCGCGGCTGTGCTGGGCGATGTGCCGGCGGATCTGGGCCGCGCGGCGCTGCTGGTCCGTCTCGCCGGTGCGCGCGCGAATCCTGTCGGCTTCGAGCGGCTCTGCCGCGAGTTTCTCACCGAGCGCAACCCAGCGCCGGCCGAGGCCTGGTTGCACGACGCGCTCGGCTGGATGCTCGCGCAAAACGGGCAGACGCCGGCGGCGGTCGAGGAGCTGGACCGGGCCTGGGCGCTCGCGCCGGCCCGGATGACCGCCTATCACCTGGGGGTAGCGCTCGAAAAGTCCGGCGATCTCGAAAAGGCGCTGCCCTTCTATGCGCGCTCACTCGCTCCGCTCCCAGAAACCCAGATCGACTGCGGCTGCGAGCAGCCGGACCTTGCCGCCCGCGAGCAGGCTGCTCGTGCGTTTTACGCGAAGCTGCGCGGCGATGCCGCCGGCTTCGAGGCTTACCGGCAGTCACTCGTGAAGTCTCCCTGACCCGCAGCTCCCGCCCGTCGCCGTGCGCGTTTCGCTATAGTAAGCGGCATGGCACAAGGGTTATTACAGGAAAAAGTTGCCCTCATCACCGGCGCTGCCGCGGGCATTGGCGAGGCTACGGCCCAGCTTTTCGCTGAGCACGGCGCGCACGTTTTCATTCTCGACGTCAACCGCCAGGGCGGCGCCGCCGTGGCCGCGGCCATCCGGGCCAAGGGCGGCTCGGCGTTTGCGTTTGCCGCCGACGTGCGCCGGCGCGACACCATCGTCCCAGCCGTGCAGGACGCGCTGGCGCGCTTCGGCCGCATCGACATCCTGATCAACAACGCGGGCGTCTATCCCCGCCAGTCGTTCCTCGAGATGACCGAAAAAGAGTGGGACGACATGCAGGAAGTCAACCTCAAGGGCGTGTTC
>DASQHK010000072.1:0-5220 GCA_035632135.1 Bryobacterales bacterium | reverse complement strand
TTACGGCTACTCCGGCACCTTGTTCCCCGTCGCCGCAGTGAGGGAGCAGGTCTTCCCCTGAGGCGCCAAGCGAAAAGGCCTCATCCGACGACGCCCCAACGACGCTTTTTCGGAACGGCCGGTGGGCGAGAGGCGGGGTCGTATACTGAAGGGCGGCCGATCCGGCCATAGGCCCCAAGGTCACCCTCGGGGAAGGCGGCGGCCAATGGAAGAAAATCTTCCAGGCCGCCGAGAAAACCGGGGAAATCGACTATTACCTGATCGAGCAGGAAGGGGCCGACACGCCGCCGCTGGAAACCGTCGAGCGCTGCCTAGCGGCGTTCCGGAAGCTGCACCCGGCTTGGCAGGCGCCGCCGCGCGGATTGACGATTCTGCGATTGAGCAGGCTTTTGCCTCACGCGTGGAGACAGCGGTTTTTGGGCCGCGCCGCCTACTGGCCGTAGATCCAACCCCGATTGGCCGGCAATCCGTTGATCCGGATGGTCACGAATCCTCCCCACTCGCCCCCCGGCCCTCCCCCAAGGCTGAGCGCCGCAGCAACCTCGGGCAGCAGGCGTACATTGATCTGGTTTACACCGGGCGTCTCCTGCGGGCCGGCGTATACCACGGGAAGCTGCAAGACGTTGGCCCCGTCAGCATTCCGCACGTAGCAGGTCACATTGCCCGTAGTAGCGCCGCGGAAACCGGTCCCGTAGAAGCTGAGGTAGATCGGACGGCCGCCGGCGGTGGATAGCAGAATCGCCGCAGGCCAGCAGCCCCCCAAATCCGCATTGCAGGCGAGTTCTGCCACCGGGACCTGGGTGCCGTCTGGCTCCACCATTACCCCGTTCATCACCGGCATACGCGTGTCCGGCGATATAAACAGCGCGGGCGCCACGGCGTCTACCTCCATACTGCCGGCCACGGTGCTTCCGCCGCTACCTTTGATGGACAGCGTTGCTTCCCCCAGCGCGGCGCCCGTGGGGACCTGGAAGTTGATTTGCGTCGGAGAAACGAAAACCAGCGGCGCCAAGTGGGTCGCTCCCGTGCTGTCACGCACCTCCAGACTGATCCCCCCCAGTTGGGTGGGCCAGGGCGGAGAGGCGCTTTCGCTGGCCGTTGCCGGCGTGGGCGCAAACAGGGTCACCAGGGATTCCGGCGTCACAACCGCTGTGTAGTTGGCCGCCGACAGGGCGCGCCGCAATTCCGGCCCCGGTGCGGTCCTGAACAGCAGCACCGACATGCTGTTGGAGCTATTCACGGTGGCCAGGTCCAGGTGCCCGTCTCCGTCCAGATCGACCGCGGTCAACGCGAAGGACAACGGCATGGACTGCTCCACCGGCGGCAAGAAAGTCCCATCGCCCTTGCCTGGGCAGATGTAGAATCCATTCCCCCCAGCCAGGACCAGGTCGGCGTGGCCGTCACCAGTGAAATCACCGGCGGCAACGGGAAACCCGTAGGCGTTGCTTTCGAGGTAGCTTAGGTATGGGATCGGCGATTGAAAGCTCCCATCGCCTTTGCCCAGCAGTACGCTGCCGATTGTGTTGCCTGGGGGACCGTAGCTCTCGGTGAATATGTCTGGCAATCCGTCACCATTAAAGTCGGCCACGAGAACGCCGCCATTATTGTTAAGCTGCGTTCGGATTTCGGGACCGAACGTGCCATCGCCCCGGCCGAGAAAGACCAGCAGGAAGTTCTTTGCCGGCTCGCCAGCTTTTAGCTCAGTAAGGATCGTGGCCACATCGGCCCGGCCGTCCCTGTTGAAGTCGGTGACCCGAACCTGGCTCACTGGTGTGGATGTGACGGTGGCGGCCGCGTGGAACGTGCCATCGCCATTGCCCAGCAAAACACGAACGCCCTCTCCTTGTGCGTAGTTGGAGATCAGCAGATCCATCTTCCCGTCGTGATTGAAGTCTCCGGCCGCCACCGCCTCCTGGGCTCCCAGGTAGCGCGGAGGCAAAAAGGTGCCATCGCCGCGGCTGAGATACAGAAAGCCGCTGCCGACTAAGTCGTCCAGGCCGTCACCGTTGAAGTCGGCGGCCCGGTCTAGCCAAAAGGTTGCTGGAGCCGCCTCCGTTCGAACCGCGGGTTTGAAGTTCCCGCCGCCCGCATTGAGCAGAACATAAAGCCCGTCCGCCGTGGCTACGGCCAGGTCGGGCCGGCCGTCTCCGTTGAAATCTCCGGCCACGACGGCGTAGGGGGCTTCACCGACCAGAGTGTCCTTGCGCAAAAACGCCGTCTCTGCCAGCAGGAAATTGGGAGCGAGGATGCCAAACACGAGGACCGAGCAAACCACAAGTCCTCGTATCAACGTTCCCTTTCCCCGCCTTTTCTGCCAGAGACGCCGGTCTGCTTCCCGTCTTTCGGATGGATCCGGTTCCCCGCAATGGGGAGCCGCGGCGCCCAAGAGGGCGAACGTCACGAGTCTTAATCTACGCATTTTGTTTTCTCCTTGCTGATGCTTCTCGCTACGTGCACCTGGGATTTGCCGAGTGGCGCCGGAGAAGTCGGCCACAAGACGGCGCCAATGAGGAGGTCTTTGGTCTCAATAGTTGGTAGACACGCAATCGAACATCTCAAAAACGGACTGGTTTTTTTAGTGCAATTGTTGGACCAGACAAGCACGCCGGAACGGAATTGGTCTCAAGCAGTTGAATTTGTGCTGTTGCTCTCGCTCCCTTGGCGGATGTGGGAGGGCGTGAAAACGCGCACATGCGCAAATAGACCCACGGCTTTCCACAACCGGAGTTGGCATCGCCAAATACTCCGCTTCCATGATGAGTTTGGCGACGTGGAGCGTCACCAGCACGGTGGGCCGGCTGGTCGGCCGCCGGGGACCGGGTCGCGAGATGCAGTGCGTCCAGGCTGCGCGATGTGTGGCTTCGCACGACTGGGCTACATCTGCCGACAGGGCGACACAACGCGCCGTGCGCCGCAACCCTGCCGGGCCTGCCGCCGCTCCCGCTCTATTGTTGACGCCGCCGCACCTGGAAACGAGTATGATGTTAGGTCCATGCACAAACTCCTCGGCTCCGTTCTCCTCCTGGCGCCGCTGGCCCTGGCCCAGCCTTACGACCTCCTCCTCACCGGCGGCCACGTCATCGACCCCGCCAATAACATCGACGCCGTGATGGATGTCGCCGTCTCCGGCAGCCAAATCGCCCGCGTCGCAGCGAACATTCCTCGCAGCGAAGCGCGCAAGGCGGTCGATGTGAGCGGCCTCTACGTCACGCCCGGCCTGATCGATCTCCATGCCCATGTTTACGGCTACTCCGGCGCCATCTTCCCCGACGACACCCAGCTCGTCACCGGCACCACCACCGTGGTTGACGCCGGTGGCTCCGGCTGGCGCACCTTCGACGACTTCAAGGCCCGCATCATCGACAAATCCCAAACCCGCGTTCTCGTCTTCATCAACATCGTCGGCCACGGCATGGTCCCGCCCTGGGAAAGCGACCCGGACGACATGGACCCCGAGAAAACCGCCGCCAAGATGAAGGAGTACCCCAACCTCATCGTAGGTATCAAGACGGCCCACTTCGGCCGTCCCGGCTGGACCGCCATCGACCGCGCCGTCGAGGCTGGCCGCCTTTCCGGCAAGCCCGTCATCGTCGACTCCGGCATCCTCACCCCCACCGGCCGCAACAGCCGCGACGAGCTGCTCGACCACCTCCGCCCCGGCGACCTGCGCACTCATACCTACAACGACCGCCAGGTCACCCTGGTCGACCGCTTCTCCGGCCGCGTCGAAGAGTACATCCGCCAGGCCCGCCGGCGCGGCCTGCTGTTCGATATGGGGCACGGCGCCGGCAGCTTTCTCTGGCCTGTGGCCACCCGCGCCATGGCTCAGGGCTTTCCGCCCGACACCATCTCCACCGACCTGCACTCCGCGAGCATCATGGTTCCGCAATCCGACATGCCCAACTGCATCACCAAGCTGATGTCCCTCGGCATGACGCTTGAGGACGCCATCGCCCGCTCCACCGTCAACCCCGCCCGCGCCATCCACCGCTTCCCCGAACTCGGCACGCTCAGCCCCGGCCACACCGCCGACATCTCCGTCTTCGCGTTGCGCACCGGCGTCTTCGCCCTCAAAGACGCCTGGGACAAAAAACGCATGGCCAGCCGCAAGCTCGAATGCGTGCTTACCGTCCGCAACGGCAAAATCGCTTTCGACCAGGACGGCCTGAGCTGCCCGCTGTGGACCACCGCGGGTGACTATAACCGCATCCCATGACCATGATCACTCGACGCACTTTTCTCTCCGCACTGCCCGCCGCCGGCGCCGCCCTCGCCCAGGAAGCCGCGCCGCCGATTTACGACCTGCTGCTCAAGAACGGCCAGGTTTTCGACCCCAAGAACAACCGCAACGGCCGCTTCGACATCGCCGTCATCGGCAATAAGATCGCCCGCATCGCGCCCGATCTGCCCGCCGCGCACGCCCGCCAGGCCATCTCGGTCGCCGACTACCACGTCACGCCGGGTCTCATTGATATCCATACGCACTTCTTCGCCAACGGCCCCGACGACTGCCTCCAGCCCGACCACAATGCGCTCCCCAACGGCGTCACCACCGCCGTCGATGCCGGCAGCTCCGGCCACAAGAGCTTCGAGGCCTTCAAGTCCGGCACCATCGACAAGTCCAGAACGCGCCTTCTCGCCTGGTTGAACATCGTCGGCGCCGGCATGTACGGCCCGAAGGTCGAAAACGACGTGAGCGAGATGGACGCCGCGGCCTGCGCCAACATGGTCAAGAAGTACCCCAACATCATCGTAGGTATCAAGACGGCCCACTTCGTGCCGCCCACCTGGGACGCGGCCGATCGCGCCGTCGAAGCCGGCCGGCTCTCCGGCACGCCCGTCATGGTGGATTTCTGGCCCAAGCCCACCCGCAACTACGCCGACCTGCTCCTCAAGCACATGCGTCCCGGCGACATCCACACGCACTTTTACGCCATCGGCACCGCGCCGCTCGACGCCGACAAGAAGATCCAGCCTTACGTGCTCGAAGCCCGCCGGCGCGGCGTGCTGTTCGACGTCGGCCACGGCAACGGCAGCTTCTGGTTCCGCGTCGCCGTCCCCGCCATCCAGCAGGGCTTCCTGCCCGACAGCATCTCGACCGACATCCACAAGCGCAGCATCATGATCCCGCGCGCCAACATGATGACCACCATGTCGAAGTTCCTCAACATGGGCCTGAGCTTCGAGCAGGTCGTGGAGCGCTCCACCGTCAATCCCGCC
>DASQHK010000071.1:0-3888 GCA_035632135.1 Bryobacterales bacterium | reverse complement strand
GGCTTGTGGCCATAGGCGCCCCAGTGCCGCTTGTACTTGCCGGTATCCGCGTCGAAGACAATCACGCGCCGGTTCCCGTAGCCGTCGGCGACGTACAGCTCGTTGGTCTTCGGGTCAACCAGCGTCTTCGCCGGCAGTCTGAGGTTTTCGACGTCGTTGCTGCCTTTGCTGTGGTTGGGCCTGCCGATCTGCATCAAGAATTTGCCGCTTTGCGTAAACTTCAGGACCATGCTGTCGTGAACCGGCCCGACGCCCATCCGGCTTTCATCCTTGGGAAGGGCGGCTGCCTGCTGCCCGCGGCCGTTGCCGCCAATCCAGACATTGCCCTTGTAATCGACATCGATGCCGTGGTTGGAGGCGGGCCAGTCGTAGCCCTGGCCCGGACCGCCCCAATGCCCGATCAGATCGCCCGCCTCGTTGAACTCGAGCACGGGCGGGGCGGGTGTGCAGCAGTCGGCCGCAGGCGGATTCGACAGCAGGTATTTTTCCTTGGCCTCCAGCGAACTGGCGCGGTGAATGATCCAGATATGGTCATTGGAGTCCGCGGTCACGCCGATCGTCGCCCCGATCACCCAGTGGTTCGGCAACGGCTTCGGCCACATGGGGTCCACTTCGAACCGCGGCGCCTGGACCGTGGAGGCCTCGACCACCGCTCGGCGTTGCAGCAGGACGGAGCCGCCCCACAGCGCCGCCAGAACTGTCACATAGATCGAGCCTTTATAGTATGTCCGCATCGTTCTTCCTTCCCGCTTCGGCGTACGCTATGATACACGATTCGATCCCGAAGGCAACAGGTCTTGTGGCCCTTTCGCCCGATTCGATTTTTGCTGGCGCTGTTCCTGGCCCAAGCCGGTAGCGTCGCCGCCCACGACATCCCCAGCGACATCACCGCCCAACTCTTCGTGAAGCCCGCCGGCGGGCGGCTGCAAGTGCTGGTGCGCGTGCCGCTCAAGGCCATCCGTGACGTGGCTTTTCCGGAACGAGAACGGGGCTATCTGGATATCGGGAAGCTGGCTCCCCTGCTGCCGGACGCCGCAACGGTGTGGATCTCCAACTTCATCGAGATCTACGAAGGCGAGACTCGTCTCCCGCCGCCCCGCATCGTCGCCACCCAGATATCGCTCCCGTCCGACCAGACCTTTGCATCCTTCGAGGAAGCCGTCGCGCACGTCACCGGACCGAGGCTCGCCGACAGCGCGAATGTGTATTGGGATCAGGTGCTGTTCGACGTGCTGTTCGAGTACCCCATTCAGTCTGATCGCTCCGCCTTTTCGATCCGTCCTCGTCTCGAGCGGCTGGCCGTCCGAGTGGTCACTGTGCTTCGGTTCCTGCCGCCCGGAGGCGTGGTGCGCGCCTATGAGTTCCCCGGCGACCCGGGCCGGGTTCCCCTCGACCCCCGATGGTTCCAGGCAGCGCGCCGCTTCGTCGAATTGGGGTTCTTCCACATCCTGGACGGCACCGATCACCTGTTGTTCTTGTTCTGCCTGGTGATCCCTTTCCGGCGCTTGCGCTCCCTCATCGTAGTGGTCACCGCTTTCACCATCGCGCACTCTTTCACGCTGCTCGCCTCCGCTTACAACCTCGCCCCGGACCCGCTCTGGTTTCCTCCGCTCATCGAAACCCTGATCGCGATGTCCATTGTCTACATGGCGCTCGAGAACATCGTCGGCGGAAGCACGACTCACCGCCGCTGGATGATCGCGTTCGGCTTCGGCCTCGTGCACGGCTTCGGCTTCTCGTTCGCTCTTCGGGAAACGCTGCAGTTCGCGGGATCTCACCTGCTGACCTCGTTGCTGTCCTTTAACATCGGTGTCGAGCTTGGCCAGTTGCTGGTACTCTTGCTGCTCATCCCTCTGCTGGACGCCCTCTTCAAGTTTGTTGTCGCCGAGCGCATGGGCACAATCATCTTGTCGGCGCTGGTTGCCCACACCGGCTGGCACTGGATGATCGAGCGGGGGGATCGCCTGCGGCGGTTCCAGTTCCAGTGGCCCGTCCTCAGCGCCGCCCTGCTGGCCAGTGCGATGCGTTGGCTGCTGTTGACCTTGATCCTGGCGGGCTTGGTCTGGGGGATGTTCGGACTTCTGCGCCAGCGGACCGGGCGCAGCAGCGAGAATGAGAAAGGCCTCCGAGCCCAACTGGATTAGACGGGACTTCGTGACCGGTACGGGGCTCCGGCCTTCAGTGCAGTTGGAGAGAATCAGGACGGGCGAACGATCGCCCGTACCAGCGCTACTCGAGAGAAGTTCACGCCGATGCCGTTCGCGCGTGATCCCACGGCAGTGCTGGTCGTCACGGCTGGAATCGGAAGCCGCCGAAAGAGTGCGACGAACCAGGCCTTCGCCGTTCTCGAATCGCCCGCCGCTGTGACCGCCTGCACGCTCAACGCCACGCCTGGGGGTTGCGAATCCGGCGACGCCGGCGGCGTGGGTCACGTCCCTCCAGGCACTGGGAACCGGCGGCGCACCACACCGCCCCCGCACAGAGAACCGCACTCGCCGCAAGGAGTTTCAGAAAAAGTATTTTAGCCCAAACTGCACATCGCGGCTGGTGCCGGCGCTGGAGATCGTTCCGTAGCGCCGGCGGTGAGCAGCGCCGTGGACAGCCCTGCGCGAGGCTTACGCCATCCGCTGATCTTCCGTTACCCTGGGGCTATGACTAAACATCTTTACCGCACACTCACCTGGACCGAAGTCCGCGAGAGAGCCGAGCAAGGAGCGGTGATCGTGATTCCGGTGGCAGCCATCGAGCAGCACGGCTACCACCTGCCGATCGACACCGACAATGTGCTGGTGGAGCACGTTACCGAAGAGGCGGCGCGGCGTTCCGATGGCTTGATCCTCACCGCGCCCATGATCCACTACGGCTTCAACGAGCACAACATGGGCTTTCCCGGAACGATCAACGTCCGCGAGACGGTATTCATCGATTTCGTCTACGACGTGGCGCACTCGTTCGTGCGGCAGGGCTTCGACCGAATCGTATATGTCAACGGCCACGGCAGCAACCAGATGCTCTGCAATCTGGCGGCGCGGCGGATCGTGAACACGACGCGGGCGCTGGCGGGAGCCGTGGCGCACTGGGCGCTGGCGCGCGAGGCCGTCGACCAGCTTCGCGAGTCCGAATATCCCGGCGGCATGGCCCACGCCTGCGAGTTCGAAACCTCGATGTACATGTACCTGAAGCCGGAGCTGATCGAGAAGGACAAGATGGTGCCGCGCGAGACGCCCTCACGGTTGAGCCGGTTTCTGTACGACGACCTGTTCGGCTCGGGGCCGGTGCACATGGTGAACCGCTGGAGCCGCGTGACGGAAACCGGCGTGGAAGGCGATCCCCTGCTGGCCACGCCGGAAAAGGGAAAGGCCTTCGCCGAGTGCGCCATCAGCAACCTGGTGGCCTTTGCCCGCGAATTTCGGAAGCTGGAAGTGGCCCCGGACGTCGATCTGAATTACCGTAACGACAAGCTATGAAGCTGGCCGCGATTGACGTCATGATCATCGCCGCCTACATGGCGGTGATCGTGTACATCGCGTGGCGCAGCCGCCGGTTTGCGGGCCGCAATCTGGAGAACTACTTCCTCGGCGGCCGCAACATGCCGGGCTGGATGACGGGCATCTCCTACGCCGCATCCATGATGAGCGCCGACTCTGCGGTCGCCTATGGAGGCCTGGCGGCTCCTCGGCCAGTCCGGCTGCCGTGGACGATTTGTTGTTTCTGCAAGAATCGTTTTTCGCCGACCGCTCGTGGTTCTCGGCGTCGCCGCTGGTCTCGCCGTCCACGCTCGAAACGCGCCTGGAGATGGGATCGCTCAGCCTCGCGCAACTCGCAAACTACCGCGACCGGTTGCGGCGCATTGAGCAGATCGCGCGTCGTTACCAAAGTGCCCCGAGC
>DASQHK010000070.1:0-11525 GCA_035632135.1 Bryobacterales bacterium | reverse complement strand
AATATGATCGCGAAAACCAGCGTGCGCCGGGACATAAAAGACATTTTGGCAAGCCCTTCGCTTTACATGCAATGATCCGCGTTCGCCGCTGGCGGACCGGCCTGCTCGATACGACGCTGGTGATCTGGCAGGCCGAGTTCGCGCGCATGCCGATTTCCCAGCGGGGCGGATGGAACACACCAAGCTGATGTACTACTTCAACGGCCGCAACATGCGGCTGGCCGACGTTTACGGCGAACTGATTCCGCAGATTGTGGCGTAGCCGACGCAGGTGGAATCATCGCCGTTTTCGACGCGGAGGCTTCCGGGGTTGGCGCGTCGTCTGGCCCGGCTGCGACGGCAAGGCCAGCGAGATATCGCTCACCAGCGGAATGTGGTTTTCCCGCAGCATCTCATCCATCTCAAGATAGGAGACGCCCAGCAACTCGGCGCCCTGGCGGATCGTGATCTTTCCCCGGCGATATTTTTCGAGGACTGTTTGCTCCAGTCTCACGCGAAGCCCTTCCGCGACGAGCTGGCGAATGGCCGTGGCACGATCTTCCAGATTCAGTTGACTATAGAGGTCGACCTTTTGCAGCAACGACTGGGGCATAGTGGTATTGACACGCTTCATAGGATCCATTCGGTCACCTCAGCAGGAGAAATGCTTTCATAAATTCTTCGGAGTACCGTCCCTGCGCGACGAACGCGCTGAGCAGGCCGTGTCGTCTCTTTCGAGTGATCCTGCCGCGCTGATAAAGGGCTTCCACGAAATCGGCCGTCAGCCGGGCCGGAAGGCGCCGCTGCTTCGCTTTGCCGAGCAACGTCCGATCATTGATGAGCACATCCACGGCCCCCAACTCTTCGGCCAAGTGGATCACGAGAGAGTCCGTTCGGCTGATCCCTGGCAGCGGCTCCTGGCCGGCCGGGTCGGCAATGGTCACCCATCGATGGCTGAACGCATCGGCGATGAGAAGCGCGTCCGGGTACCCTCTGGCCCGTCCAGCCTCGACCGCTTCCCGATAAACCTCGGTCACCGTCAGCGCTTGGTCCGGCAGAAGCGTCAGAAGAGAAAGCGCGTGGGCTTGGGCCAGCGTAACCAGCGAGGAGGCATCGAGCACTCGCAAGCGCACACACTCAGTGTACTAATAGCACACTTCCGTGTCAACTAAGGGCTCTGTGGATTGGCAGCCGGGGGCGTGTAGCCGGCGCGGGTGCGCACAAAGAGCTTGCGGCGGCCGGGGGCTTCGGCGACGACCTTGATCGTACGGTAACCGGCGCCTTCCGTGCTGGGAAGATAGCCGATGGTGTACTGGTTGCGGATGTCCTTGGCGATGCGCCGGCAGATGCTATCGAGGTCGCGGTCACGGCCGGCGTCCGCGAGGTTGGGCAGGTAGGCTTCGCCGCCGGTGAGGCGGGCGAGCCGCTTCAGCACGCCGGGGTTGCGATCGTGGTCCTGCTCGTCGAACAAACCAATGGCGTAAATGATGGCGTCCGACTGCTCTGCCAACTTCAGCACGTCGCGCAGGCTGCGCCGGCTGGCGTTGTCGCCGCCGTCGCTGAAAACGATCAGCACTTTCTTGTCCCGGCTTCCCTGCCCCAGGCGGCCGAGCCCGGCGGCGATCGCATCGTAGAGGGCCGTGCGCCCGGCGTCGGGAGACCGCACCAGGGCGGACTGCAGCTCGTTGACATTATCGGTGAACAGCTTCGGCGGCAGCAGGCCCGAGTACACCTTCTCGTTGAAGTTGATGACGAACATCTCGTCCTTGGGGTTGCTGTATTGAATGAAGGACAGCGCGGCCTCGATTGTTTCCGAGCGCTTGGGGCGCATGCTGCCGCTGCCATCGACCACCAGACCCACATCAACCGGCACGTCCTCGGCATGGAAAAATTTCATCTGCTGCGGGCGGCCGTTTTCGTAAATCTTAAAATCATCTTTGGACAGGCCGGTGGCAAATCCGCCATCGCGCTCGAGCACGGCGACCCCCAGAACGACCAGGTTGACGTCCTCCAAGAACCGGTAATCGTTCGGGCGGGTTTGATCGAACGATGCAACGGGGGACTGGCCAAAAAGCGGGGCGAGGAGGAAAAGCAGGAAGGCGGCGGAAGATCTTCTCAGCTTGATCATCGTGGCTCCAGCCTCCGCGGCGCCGGGCCGGCAGCTCGACGTTGGTGCGAAGACCGCCTCCACTTCTTATTCTACGCCTGTTACGCACGGGCTGAGCAGGGCCGTCAGGAGCGGTTAATGCCGCCTTCGGAAAGACCGCTTGCTTCGCGCGCGGCTCTGCATCGCGCATTCACGAGGCGCGGCCTATTGCGCCTGCACCCACACCGGCGAACTCCACGCGATCTGGCCATCGGCCTGCTCCAGGCGCACATAGTAGTAGCTCTCGCCGGGCTTGGCGTCTTTGTCTTCGTAGGTGAACTCGACGGTCTCCTGATTAGGGGCGAGTGAGTAGACGAACTTGTTGTTCTTGATCAGATCGATCTTGGCGATGGGAGCCGTGCCGGTGGCGCGGAAAACAATCTTCGGGCGGTCGGCGCTGGAGAACGACTCGCCCATGAGGTGGTCGCCGGTGCGCAGGTCGGCGAGGCGAAAGTCGAGGATGATGTTGTCGGTGGCGGCGTAGGCGTGGCGCTTGCGGATGGCGTCGAGAATGCCGTCGCGCGAGGTGTTCTCGACCAGCAGGCAGGCGTAAGAGACGTGCGTGGAGGAGTGGTCGCTCGACGCCTGCACGCCGAGCTTGTAGCCCTTGGCCCAGGCATTCCACACGAAGCCTTGCGGCTGGTAGCCGCCGGGCTGGGTGAGCGGGTCGCTGCCATGAGGAGCGCGGGGAGCGCCTTCGTACTCGGCGGAGGTGCGGTCGCCCTGGTAGATCTCGACCAGCGGCTCGAGGCCGGGGTCGTTGTCGCGCCAGTCGGTGCCCATCATGGTGGCGGTGGTGTGAGACATGGCCAGGCCGCCGTTCTGCCGCAGGTATTGATAAAGCTTAGCGGCGCCTTCCGTGCCCATCAACTCTTCTTTGGAGCGCGGCAGGGTGCGCACGCCGCGGTGGCCAAAGAGGATGTTGCGGTGGCCGTTGGGATAAGCGAGGCTGCGCTCGTAAGCGTAAATGGGCGTGAAGCGGTTGGCGACGTAAAACAGGTCGTTCGATTTCTGGATCAGCCACCAGAGATATTCGCTGTCGTCGCCGGCGTTATGGTCGGTGAGGGCGGCATACTCGAAGCCGGCGGCGTCGATGGCGTAGCGGTAGAAGTCCCAGAGCGAGCCGTCCAGGTCGCCGTCGAAGCTGATGTCGGTGTGGCGGTGCATATCGCCGCGCACGATGCGGTAGGTGCGGCCGGAGGCTTGGATCCGGACTTTCTGGATGCGCTCGAGCTGCTGCGGCTCGCGGGGATGGATGAGGGAATCGGCGGGGGCGGCTTCGGCGAAGGGCTTGAGCTTCGCGGGCGGGGCCAGGCCGGGCGAGCCGAGCCAGCCGGCGAAAACTTCGTTTTTCACGGGCGGGTAGGACTCGGCCCAGGTGCGCCCGTCGGCGGCCCACGCGACGGCGATCTGGCCGCCGGCAGTGGGCGCCGCGGCGAGCCGGAAATCATTGCGCCCGGAGGATTCCGGCACGGCCATGGGCGGCGTCCAGCGCTCGCCATCGTAGCTCGTGGCGAAATATTCCCAGTGGCTGTATTGCTGGAGCCGGATGCCCTTGAGCGACGGGCTCCACACCTCGTCGATCTGAATCGAGCGGTGGCGGAAGAGGCACCACATCTTCCCGGCGGTATCGCGCACCAGTTGCGGCTGCTCGTTGAACTGGCGAAACCCGGCGGGCAGTGATTCAGCGAGCGATTGCGCCGGCTCCATCCAGCGGCCGTTTTCGAGCACGGCGATGCGGACGGCGCGCTGCTCGTAGAGCGCCTCGCCGTGCTTTTGCCGGATCCAGAAGCCGGTATCCTTGCCCCAATCGGGCCCGGCCTCCTCCCACGCGACCCAGGGGCGGCCCAGGGCATCGCAGGCGACGCTGGCGTGGGCGTGAAAGCGCGCCGAGCTTGTCACCGCTTGCTGCGGCAGAAACTGCTTGCCATCGAAGACGCGCAGGTAGATGTTGTAGCTGCCGTTGTCGTAAGCGTCCCACACGAAGTAGATGCGGCCCTGGGCGTCGGCGGCGACGGCCGGCTCCCAGGCGTCCGCCTTGTTGTCGCTGACGTCGATCGTTTCGCTCCACAGGTTCCCGTCGTAGGACTTGGCCTGAATTTGCGAACGGCCGTTCACCCATCCTTGCCACACCAGCCACAGCTTCCCTGCGGCGTCCGGCACCAGGCGGTGAAACATTTTCGGGCCGGAGGTGGTGGTGAGGGGCTGCCAGTCCGACCAGTTGCGGCCGTCGAAGCGGCTGCCGGCCAGGTTCCAGACCTCACCCTCGCGCGAGGAAGTGACCAGCCACAGGTCATGCTCGCCGAAGCGCGCGAGCGCGGTGCGAAAGAAAACGCCCGGCTTGCCTACGGCGGCGGGCTTCTGGCCCAGCGGCGCGGCGAAGACCTGCTCCTGACCTTTGGCATAGCCGATCCAGGCGGCGACGGCGCGGCCGTTCGCGTCGATGACGACGGAGGGATTGTCGTTCTCATACCCATCGCCCGCGGCGAGCTTCCAGGGGGCGATGGCGCGCTCGACCACGGCGCGGCCGTTGAGAAAGGCGGCGGGCTTGCCGGGCGGCGCGCTCTCGGGCGAGAAGGCAAAGTTGCCGTTGGAAGTGGTGACGCGGATCTCGGAGCCGGGCGGCGCATCGATCACGGCGAAAATGCCGTTGGCGAGCATGGGGCCGGGCGGCGGCGGGGCGTTCACGTCCGGCGGGACTTCGTGCTTGGCGCCGAGCCACCACAGCTTCGGCGGGATCACCGGCAGGCGGCGGGTGGCGCACTTCCACGATTTGCCGTCGGGCAAAACCTGGTCGTCTTTGTAGAACCGCCGGCCGATGAGCGAGACCAGCTTGCCGCCGGAGACGTCGATGGACCCATCCCAGCGGGTGGGATCGGCGTCGGCCACGCCAAGCGTGATCTCAAAGGCGATCGCCGGGGAGCCGGTGGGAAGCTGCCCAAGATCGGGACCGCCGGTGGAGCGCTTGGCGCAGCCAGCCAGAAGCGCCAGCAACGCAATGGGAAGGAGGGTTCGTGTCGCCATCTTGCCGTGGGTCAGGCTCCATAATACAGTAGCGCTATGCCGACTCGACGGGAATTCTTGCTGGCGGGCGCGGGGCTGGCGCTGCCGCTCCAAGCTGGCCATCCGCCGCTGAAGATCACAGGCATGGAAGTGATCGTGGTGAAGGTCAACCAGCGCGGCAACTGGATCTTCGTGCGGCTGAAGACGGACCACGGCCTCACGGGCCTGGGAGAAGCGTCACACGGCGGCGGCTTTCGCGGTGAAGGCGACCAGAGGATGCAGGCGACGCTGGCGGAGTATTTCGAGCTGGTGCGCGGCCGCTCGCCGTTTGAGATTGAGGCTTACCGGCAGCGAGGGCGCGCGAGAGCTAAGGCCGGCGGGCGGATGGAGGCAACCGCGTTCAGCGCCCTTGAACAGGCGCAGTGGGACCTGGCCGGGAAAGCGCTCGGCGCGCCCCTATATGAATTACTGGGGGGTAAGCTGCGCAGCGAGATCGAGGTTTACGCCAACATCAATCGCGCTACCAACGGCGAGCGGTCGCCAGAGCAGTTTGCCGAAAACGCCGGCCGGGCGAAACAAGAAGGCTTCCGGGCGGTGAAGGGGGCGGTGTTCGATGATTTTCCGCGCCGCACCGCGCCCCGGAGCGAGATCGACAAGTTCACGGCGCTCGGCATCGCGCGGGCGGAGGCGATGCGGCAGGCGATCGGGCCTGACGCCGGGCTGCTCATCGATTGCCACAGCCACTTCGACCGGACGCTCGGAATCGAGGTTGCGCGGCGGATGGAGCCGCAGAGCCTTTATTGGTACGAAGAGCCGGTGCCGCCGCAGGACCTGGAAAACACGGCCGCGATTCACGCCGCCATCCAGCAGCGCATGGCGGGCGGCGAAGTGCTTTTCGGCATGGAAGGATTTGCGCCGCTCACGCGGGCGCACGCGCTCGACATTCTGATGCCCGACGTGAAGCACTGCGGCGGGATGCTCGAAGCGCACAAGATCGCGGCGGTGGCGGAGATGGACGGGGTGCAGGTCGCGCCGCACAACCCAAGCGGGCCGGTGGCCATGGCGGCGAGCGTGCAACTTTGCGCGGGGCTGCCGAATTTCCTGATTCTCGAATACGCCTGGGGGGAAGCGCCGTGGCGCAAGGACCTGATCACGCCGCCGGAGGAGTTTTCGGGCGGCAGGATTCGCGTGCCGCAAGCGCCGGGCTTCGGCATCGAGCTGAACGAGAGGGTGGTTCGTGAGCACGCGTAATTTCGTGGCGTTCGATTTGGGCGCGGAGAGCGGGCGCGCGATGCTGGGGCGGTTCGACGGCGAGCGGCTGCGGCTGGAAGAAGCGCACCGCTTCGCGAACGGGCCGGTGCGCGTGCTCGACAGTCTGCACTGGGACGCGCTGCGGCTGTTCGACGAAATGAAGAAAGGCCTGGCTGCGGCGGCGCGGCGGGCCGGGGGCGAGATCGCGTCGATCGGCGTGGATACGTGGGGCGTGGATTACGCGCTGCTGGGGCCGGATGGCGCGCTGGTCGAAAATCCCTACCATTACCGGGACGCGCGGACGAACGGCGTGATGGAGAAGCTGTTTGCCGTGGTTCCGCGAGAGCAGGTCTTCGAGCGCACCGGCATCCAGTTCATGCAGCTCAATACACTGTATCAGTTATATGCTTTGCGGCTGGCGCGGCCGCACGTGCTCGAGCAGGCGCGGACGCTGGTGATGATGCCCGACCTATTCCACTACTGGTTTACCGGGCGCGCGGCAAGCGAGTACACGATCGCCACCACCACGCAGTTCTACGACCCGCGACAGCGCGCCTGGGCGCGCGAGATGCTCGAGCGGCTGGGAATTCCAGCGCGCATCCTGCCGGAGATCGTGTCGCCGGGGACCAAGCTGGGGGCGCTGCTGGCGCCGGTGGCGGAGGAGACGGGGGCCGGCGCGCCGGTGGTGATTGCGCCCGCGAGTCACGACACGGGCTCGGCCGTGGCCGCCGTGCCGGCGCAAGGGGGCGACTGGGCGTTCCTCAGCTCGGGCACCTGGTCGCTGCTGGGGGCCGAAGTGGCGGCGCCGATCATCAACCGAGCGACGCTTGAAGCGAACTTCACCAACGAGGGCGGCGTGTGGGAGACGATCCGGCTGCTGAAGAACATCAGCGGCATGTGGCTGCTCGAAGAGTGCCGCCGCGAATGGGCCAAGGAGGGAAGCGCACCCGGCTACGCCGAGTTGTGCGAAGCGGCGCTGCGGGCAAAACCGTTTGGGGCGATCCTCGATCCCGATGATGCGCCGTTTCTGAGCCCGGGCGCGATGCCGGCGAAGATCGCCGAGTTTTGCCGCCGCACCGGCCAGCGCGCGCCGGAAGGGCAGGGCGCGATCACCCGCGCGATTTTTGAAAGCCTTGCCCTCACCTATCGCGCTGTGATCGAGAAGCTGGAAACGATCCTGGGGAGAAGACTGCGCACGCTGCACATCGTGGGCGGCGGCTCGCGCAATGCGGTGTTATGCCAGTTCACCGCCGACGCCACCGGACTGACGGTAATCGCGGGGCCGGAGGAAGCGACGGCGTTGGGCAACGTGCTGCTGCAAGCGATGGCGCTGGGAGAGGCGGCGACGGCGGCTGACGCGCGGGAGTTGGTGCGGCGGTCGTTTGAGCCGCGCACCTACACGCCGGGATCACGAGACATCTGGGACGAAGCCGCCGCCCGCCGGGCTGGGCTGGTTGGCCAGGCTGCAAAGGCGTGAAGGAAGCGATGGCCGCGAATGGAAATCAACGCGAATGAAAAATCGCCCGCCGGCGCTGCTTCGGCGCGGCCTCAGTGGATCTACCATGGCCCAGGCATGCGCGATCCCTCAGGTAGAATGAGATTGCGTGGAAGAAACCGTGCTCATCGGCGAGCAGCAGAGCGTGCGGCGTCGCGTGCTCACTCTGCTGGTTTACGTGGCGGCTGCGGCGGGGCTCGTTTGGGTGCTGCGCGGCGTGAGCTGGAAGGAGTTCCTGGACGATCTGGTCTTCATCGACTGGCGGTGGGTGATCCCAGCGGTTGCCCTCGACATTCTCTCTTACGTCGTCCAGGCCCTTCGCTGGAATTATGTTCTGCGACCCCTCGGCGCTCCATCGGTGTTTCGTTCCACGCAGGCGATCTACGTCGGGCTGTTCACCAACGAAATCCTGCCGCTGCGGGGCGGCGAGCTGGTGCGGTCCTACCTGGTCTCGCACTGGACGCGCCTGGGCTTTTCGGTGGTGCTGTGCTCGGTGGCCATCGAACGGCTGCTGGACGGCCTCTGGCTGGCGATCGGCTTTGGCGTTGCGGCCCTGCTGGTGAAACTGCCGTCCCTGATTCGTGACGGAGCGCAGGCGCTGGGGATCATCGTGCTGGGAGGCGTTGCCCTGCTTGTGATCGTGCTGGCGGAGGGGCTGCGCGTGACGCACGCGCTCGAGCGCACGCGGGCCGGCGGGCGGGGATTGCTGGCGGGCATCCTGCACTTCATCGACCGCTTGTTTGAAGGGTTGCAGACGATCGGCCACTCGGCGTCGCTCTACTGGGCCGCAGCCACGAGCCTGCTGCTGCTGCTGACACAGATCCTGTCACTGTGGACGATGATGCTCGGCTTCGGGCTGAATTACTCCGTCTGGGTCGCCGCGGCCGTGCTGTTCATCCTGCACCTGGGCACGGCCATTCCGAACGCGCCGGCCAACATCGGCTCTTACCAGGTTTCGTGCGTGGCCGGGCTGATGCTGTTCGGCGTGGACAAGACGACGGCCGCCGAATTTTCGGTGGTGATGTTCGCGATTCTCACCGTACCGCTGCTGGTGCTGGGGCTGGCGGCCCTGCTGCTGAGCGATCTGTCGCTACAGGACATACGCCGGGCCGCCAGCGAGCACCGCAAGCGCCACCGCGCGGCCCCGGACGCGGCGGCGCGGCGAAGGTGAGGCGCGCTGACTTACGACGCCGCCGGGGGCGCCGGCCGCGGATCGCACGGCGGCAGATCCTGCCAGGCTTGGGCGCCGTTCCAGTCGCCGGCGACGTATTGGGTGTCCACGCCGTTCACGGTCTTGATGGTGACCTTCTGGTTGGGCGCGAGCCTTCCCCCTTTGGGATTGGGCAGCGCCGCGCAGCCGGTCTTTTCGCACACATCGCCGGCCGCGGTGAAGCGGTAACCAACCACCACGCTGCCGTCGGGCGTGGTGTGAGCCGGCGCTCTGCGAGCTGGCTTGCGTTTCATCGGTTGCCTCCTTTCACGCGGAGCAACCGCGGATTGTGCTTTTTGGCCGCTTTGGAGGTGCGCCGCGTGCCGCTTGCCAGCATGGCGCGGGCCTGGTCGATCGAGACGCCCTCGGTGGCAGCGATATGGGCCGCGGCGGCGTCAAAACCGGGGTGTTTCCTGGTATGTTTCATAGCTTGATTCCTCCCACTGGAATGGGCGTGGCCGCCGCGGCTTGCCGCCTTTGGGCGTTGCAGCCGGCGGCGCGCGGCGCCTACACTAGGAAGCCCGCACCGGAGCGCTTGGGGCGGGCGCGCCGCCGCTCCACACCTCTTACTTCCAGATTAAAGGAGCAGGCAAGCGGCGCAGGCCGGGCGCCGACGGAAGTGGCTGAAGGCAGGGCGGATAATTTTTTGAAAATGCGGTGAACGCGCGCACGGCCCGGCCGGGCGGCGCCGCGGGGAGGTGGCTATGGCGCCCTGGAGCAAGGCGCTGCTGGACATCGTGTTTCGCTCGGCGGTGGTTTATGCCTTCGTGCTGGCCGGCATGCGGCTGACCGGCAAGCGCGAGGCAGGGCAATTGACGCCCTTTGACTTAGTATTACTGCTGCTCATCAGCAATGCAGTACAGAACGCGATGGTGGGGCCGGACACGTCGCTCGGCGGCGGCATCACCGCCGCAGCCACCCTGCTGGTGATGAACCTGGCGGTGGTCCACCTCGTCTTCCGGGGCGGCCGGGTGGCGGGGGCCTTGCGCGGCTCCCCGACGCTGCTCGTGCTGGACGGCCGGCTGGTGCCGGAGCAGCTCAAGCGGGAAGAGCTGACGCTCGAGGACCTGAGCCAGGCGTTTCGCGAGCATGGCGTGGGCGAGATCTCCGACGTGCACATGGCGGTGCTGGAGGTGGACGGCTCGATCAGCGTGGTGCGCAACGACGACATCAAGGACATCGCCCATCACCACCGCCGCGTGCGGATTTTGCGGCACTGAAACGGAACCGGCATGCGCCCTGCCCCTGCTGCGACGGAAAGACCGACCAGCGTGCGCCACGTCCTGATCGCGTTTGCGGTCGGGCTCGGCGTGGTGAACTACATCGACCGCGTGGCGATTTCGCAGGCCGCCTCGCTCATCGCCCGGGACCTGCATCTGTCCCGGATCCAGATGGGCGCGGTGTTCTCGGCCTTCACGCTTTCTTACGCGCTGTTCGAGATTCCGACCGGCTTTCTGGGCGACCGCATGGGGCCGCGGCGGGTGCTTGCGGCGCTGGTGATCTGGTGGTCGCTTTTCACCGCGGCCACGGGGCGCGTCTGGGGACTAGCCTCGTTGTGGATGGCGCGGTTCCTGGTGGGGATCGGCGAAGCCGGCTATTTCCCCAACATGACGCGCGCCTTCACTACCTGGCTGCCGCAGCCCGAGCGGGTGCGCGCGCAGGGGATCATGTGGATGAGCGCGCGCTGGGGCGGGGCGTTCACGCCGGGGCTGGTGTTCCTGGTCTTGCAGTTTGTCTCGTGGCGGCAGGCGTTCGAGCTGTTTGGCGCGGCCGGCTGCCTCGCGGCAGCGTGGTTTTTCCTGTGGTATCGGGACCGCCCGCGAGACAAGACCGGCTTGAACGCGGCCGAGCTTGAGCTGATCGAGGGCGCCCGAGCCGGGGCGCGGGCGGGCGGCCACGGGCCGGCGCCGTGGGGAAAGCTGGCGCGCTCGGGGAGCGTGTGGCTGCTGTGCCTGCAATACTTCTGCGCCTCGTATTGCTGGTTTTTCTATATCAGTTGGCTGCCTGTGTATTTGCAAGAGGCGCGACACCTGGAGTTCGGGCGGAGCGCGGCGCTGGCCGGGCTGCCGCTGTTCTTCGGCGGCATCGGCTGCGCGTTCGGAGGCTTTCTGGCCACGCGGCTGGCCCGGCGGCGCTATGACGTGACGAAGACGCGCCGGCGCATGGCCTACGCCGGCTATGGGGGATCGGCGGCGATGCTGCTTGCCTCCGTCGGCCTGCAAGACCCGCTGTGGGCTATGGTGGCCATGGGCGTGTCCAGTTTTTCGAGTGACCTCACCATGGCCGGCAGTTGGGGCGCCTGCATGGACGTGGGCGGCCACTACGCCGGCACGCTTTCCGGGGCAATGAACATGATGGGGAACCTGGGCGGGGCAATTTCACCCGTGGCGATCAGCTTGATTCTGCGGGCGACGAACAACAACTGGGCATTGACCTTCTAC
>DASQHK010000069.1:0-6227 GCA_035632135.1 Bryobacterales bacterium | reverse complement strand
TGGCCGTATCACCTGGTGGACGACAAGGTGGACGGCATCCACGGCCTCGCCGTGGGCGATATCGATGGCGACGGCCGGCCGGACCTGGCGGGCACGAGCGCCCAGCCCACCGGGCCGTTCGCCAATTCGCTGGCGTGGTTCAAGATTCCACATAACCCGCGCC
Source organism: Bryobacterales bacterium (assembly GCA_035632135.1). GTDB lineage: Bacteria > Acidobacteriota > Terriglobia > Bryobacterales > JACQDG01 > DASQHK01. The sequence goes on along the minus strand of DASQHK010000069.1, from coordinate 6,064 downwards.
GCGCCGCGCGATGGGAGCGGCACATTCTCGCGCGCGGCGATGCGCCGGGGCTCGCCCACTACGTCGGCCTGGGCGATGTGAACGGCGACGGGCGCCTGGACGCCGCCACCGGAGCGAAGCTCGCCAAGGGCGGCAACTACTTCGCGTGGTGGGAGGCGCCCAAAGACCCGGCGCAGGCGTGGACGAAGCACGTCATCTCGACCGGCGAGGAAGGCGCGACCAACATCCTGATGGCCGATGTGAACGGCGACGGGCGCATGGATTTTGTCGCTTCGCGAGGCCACGGCAAGGGGTTGGTCTGGTTCGAAGCGCCCGACTGGAAGCCGCACGTGATCGACTCCGGGATTACCGGCCCGCACAGCCTGGCGGTGGGCGATGTCAATGGCGACGGCCACATCGACGTGGTCACCTGCGCCAAGCACGATTTCACCGTGGCCTGGTATGAGAATGACGGCAAGGGAAATTTCAAGATGCACCCGATCTACCAAGATCAGGCCGCCTACGACGTGCGCCTGGTGGATATGAACGGCGACGGCGCGCCCGACATCCTGGTGGCCGGGCAAGAGAGCCGCAACGTGGTGTGGTACGAGAACGAGACCAGGAACCGCCGATGAACGCCGATAAACGCGGATGAGGAATGCCTTCGTCATAGGAGAGCGGCGGGTTTCGATCACGGACATTGTCGCCGTGGCGCGGAGCGGGGCGAAGGTCGAGCTGAGCCGTAGGCCGGCCGTGCGCCGGCGCATTCGGCAGTCGCGCGACCACATCACAGCGGCCCTGGAGCGCGGCGAGATCGTCTACGCCGTCAATACCGGCGTCGGCACGCACGCGGTTTTTCTGCTGCCGCCGGATCAGATCGAGACATTCCAGGAGAGCAACCTGCTGCAGCTCTGCTGCGGCACGGGACCGGCGCTCTACGGCGAGATCGTGCGGGCGGCGATGCTGCTGCGCGCGGTGACGCTGGCGCTTGGGTATTCGGCGGTGCGCGTGGAGGTGATCGAGCAGCTCGTGCGGCTGCTGAACGCCAGCATCACGCCGATGGTGCCGCGCTATGGCTCGGTGGGCGCGAGCGGCGACCTGATTCCCTCGGCTTACATAGCGCTGGCGTTGCTGGGCCACGGGCAGGTGGCCTGGCGCGGGCGCGTGCTGGCGGCAAAGCGGGCGCTCGAGCAGGCGCGCATCCGGCCGCTGCGGCTGAGCTACAAGGAGGGCATCTCGCTGATCAACGGCACCACGGCCATGACCGGGACGGCGGCGCTCGTGGCGGACGACGCCGGCGCCGTGCTGCGCGCGTTTTTGGCCGCGGCGGCGCTGTGCGTGGAGGCGCTGGGCGCGTCGCCCGAACCCTATCAGGAATGGGTACAGCGGGTGAAGGGGCACGCCGGGCAGCGGGACGTGGGGCGCTACCTGCGGCGCTTGCTCGAAGGCTCGCGGGCCGTCGGCTCGACCGCGGAGCTGCGGCGGCAGGCCCGGAGCGAGCGCAGCGGGGGCCGGGCTTCGCACTCCATCCAGAGCGGCTACTCGGTGCGGTGCCTTCCGCAAGGCATCGGCCCGATGGTGGAGACGCTCGAGGCCACGCGCGCGGTGGTCGAGAGGGAGGCCAACTCGGCCAACGACAACCCGCTGGTCGATCCGGCGTCGGGCCACATCTACCACACCGGCAACTTTTATGGCGGCCACATCGCGCGCGCCATGGACGGCGTAAAGCTCGACCTCGCCAACCTCGCCAACTGGGCGCACTCGCTGATGGCGGTGATCGTGGACGATCGCTTTTCGAACGGCCTGCCGCCGGCGCTGGTGGCCGAGCCGGGCATCAACACCGGCTTTAAGGGGATGCAGTTGAGCCTGGCGTCGCTGGCCTGCGCGGTGCGGCAGATGGCGCAGCCGAGCCTGGTGCATCCGGTTTCGACCGAGCAGCACAACCAGGACATGGTGAGCCTGGGAACGCACGCCGCGCTGACGGCCCGCGAGGCGCTCGATTGCACGCGCAACGCGGTGGCGATCCTGCTGCTGTCGGCCTGCCAGGCGATCGATCTCCGCACTGTCTTGCGCGGGGCGGCAGTAAAACTCGGCGCGGGGACCCGAGCCGTGTATCGCGCCGTCCGCGCCCGCAGCGCCTTCGTCGAAGCCGACCGGCCGCTCGCCGATGACATCGGCGCGGTGTCGCGGGCGATCGTGAGCGGCGAACTGGGGCTGCCGGCTTGATAGCGTCCGGTCTATATCCTCAGCGCTTTTTCTAAGTACAATCCAGCGATTTGCCCGATGGGACCGGGGCGCGCGCCGCCCGAAAATTAGAGCGTGAGGGCTTTTCTCAGCCACGTCACGCGCATCGCGCGCATCACGCTCACTTCGGTGGCCTGGTATTCGTTCTGGACCTACCTGGCGGGCCTGCCGCGCTAACGCCGCAACGCGCGCATGGTCTCCTGAATCCGCTGCAGGCCGGCCTCGAGGCAGCCGGGCGGCGGGCCGTAGTTGATCCGCAGATAGTGGTCCATGCCGAAGTGATCGCCCGGAACCACCAGGACGCTCTGCTCGTCGCGCAGCTTCCGCGCCAGCTCCGTCGAATTGATTTCGCGTGAATATTGCAAGTAGGCAATGGCGCCCGCGGCCGGCGGGATGAGCCGGAACAGGCCGGGGTTGGCGGCGATCCATTGCTCGAGGAGGGGGTAATTCTCGCGGAGAATGCGGCGCGTGCGGTCCCAGATGCGCCGGCGATGCGGCGGCGTAAGGGCGAGGCAGGCGAGCGAGTCGCTGACCGGGCCGATGGTGATGGTCGTGTAATCGTGGCCGGCCCAGAGGCGCGCGATGAGTTCGCGGGGCGCGACGAGCCAGCCGACGCGCAGGCCGGGCAGGCCGTAGGACTTGGAAAGGCCGTTGGTGATGAGGACCTTGTCGTAGAGACCCCAGAAGGAGGGCGTCGGAGGCGAATCGCGCTCGGCGCCCTGGTAAACTTCGTCGGCGAGCAGCCAGGCGCCGGCGCGCCGCGCGGCCTCGACGATCGCCTGCATTTCGGCTTCGCGCAGAATCGCGCCGGTGGGGTTGTTGGGATTGCAGACGGCGATGAGTTTCGTGCGCGCGGAAACAGCTCTTGCCAGCTCGGCGAGGTCCGGCGCCCAGTGGCAGTCCTCTCGCAAGTGGAATGGAACCACGCTGGCGCCAAGCGCGCGCGCCAGTCCCCAGATCTGCATGTAATTCGGCAGCATCAGCACGATCTCGTCGCCCGGTTCGATGAGATGCCAGATCGCGAGGAAATTCGCTTCGGCCGCGCCGTTCGTGACCAGGACGCTGTCAACGGTCGCGCCGGGGTAGAGTGCGGCGATGCGCTCGCGAAGCTCGGGGGTGCCGTTGGTCTGGCTGTAGCCCAGCGGCATGTCGAGAAAGGGCTCGAGGGGATCGCTATCGAGCAATTCGCGAAGGGTGAGCGGATAGACGCTGCTTTCGGAGAGATTGTACTCGACGCGGTTTTCCCACTCGGACTGCCAGCGCTCCATCTCGAACGGCTCGAGTTTCATGCTGGCTGCCTGTGGGCGTTACTTCGCCGCGCGCAGCGCCCGCACCAGATCGGCCGAGAGCACCGACGGGGCCCAGTATTTCTCGATGTGCTCGACGACCAGCTCGGTGCCCTGATCGTGCGCGACGAAGGGACGGTTGTCGGAGTTATACATAGAGTCGGTGAGGTCGCGGACCAGCACGCAGTGGATGCCCCAGCGCGTCATCTGCTTGATGGCGAACGTGCGGTTCAGGATGCACATGTTGGCGTGTACGCCCATCACCAATAGGTTCTGGATGCCGCGCTCGCGCAGCAGGCTGTAGATTTCGGTTCCCTTGTCGGAGATGACGTCATTCGGGCTGACGTGGAGGATGGCGTTCTCGCGGGTCCAGGCCTTGTAGAACTTGTCGGGCGTGTCGCAGCCGCCGGTCGAGTCATCGATGGGGAGCGGCGGGTCGGCCAGGCTCAGGTTCGGCGGCGGACTCACCTGCGGCAGCGAGAGCATGCGCAGCCGCTGCGGGGCGCTGGCGTAAGCGTCCATCGTTTCGGATGGCGCGTGGATGATCTGGATGCCTCGGTCGCGCGCTTCCTCGAGCACCGGCTCCATTTTGCGCGCGAGCACCACGACGCGGCTCTCGGCGCCCTTGCACCAATGGTGATCCCACATGTCGCAGATCACGATGGCGGTTTGGGAAATCGGGAAGTCCTTTTGGAAATGCACTTCCTGCCAGACGGCGCTGCCCTTGAAAGCTTCGACGCGAGAGCGCAGATTCAGACGGAGATTGCCGCCCGCCGGCTCCGTCGCCGGAGAAGCGAGCAGCGGCAGCAGCGCCGCAAAAGACAGAATGAGCCGCATGGTCATGCTCCGTAAGCTGCCGCGACGTGCTTCTTGATGAACTCGAGATCGCGGGCAATGGCGGCCAGCTCGTCGGGCGTCTCGTATTCGAGATGCTGCGAGATCGGCCCGGTGAAGCGGGCGGCCGCCAGAATGGAAAACACCTTGGACCACTGCACCATGCCCTCGCCCATGGGGCACATGGTCATTTTCCACTGGCCGTTCTGTTTGGCCCAGTAGAAATCCTTGAGCGCGACCATCTTCAGGCGCGGGGCGGCCATGCGCAGGCTGATCTCCCAGCCGTCGACGCCGCCCTCGGCGGTGGCGTGGCATGGGTCGAAGTAATATCCAATCCAGCGGGGATCGAGGCCGGCGATAATCGAGCGGATGTCCCACAGCGCCGCGCCGACGTTATCGCCGGAGTGGTTGTGGAAGCCGGCGACGATGCCGTACTCCTTGGAGAGATCGAACAGGCCGTGCACATCGCGCGTCACCGCGGCGAGCACGGTTTCCGTATCGCGGTGCGCATATTTCCAATACCCAAGCTTGTAAAACGGGACTTTCAGGCCGGCCGCGGTGCTGAGGATGGGGCGGGCCGTGGGATGCGCGGCCGACGTCAGCGCCGTGGTGATCATCGGCACGTGCAGGCCGTGATCGCGCAGGGTTTCGACGGCGCGGGGCAGGTCGGCGGCGGCGCGCTCGGGCAGCACGTGGCCCTGCGGCCGCACGGTCAGATCGACGCCGTCGAAGCCGAACTTCTTGACTTGCGCGCCAAGCTCGGCGTAGTTGAGCTTCGGCAAGTGCTTCGAGAACAGACACAGCATGGGGCGCTCGGCGGAACCGCGGGCGGCGCCGGCGGCGAGCGAGGCGGCAAGAAAATCGCGGCGGGTGATCGGCATCGTTACACCTCCGGTTGGTTAGATCTCCACTTTCTTCTGCGCATCGTTCCAGCGCACGCGCCGGCCGTGCTGCAACGCGATGTTGGCCATCTGCACGATGAGCGCGCCCTGAAAACCGCGCTCCACCGGCGCGTTGGGCGTGGCGCGCGTGCGCACACATTCGAGGAAGTTGGCCACGTGCGCCTCGCTCGCCAGGCCGAAGCCGCCGGAGGCTTCGCTCCTCACGGCCTTCTCCTCCTCGCCCTGCTTATACACCCAGAAGTTCTCGCGGCCGATGTCGAGACGGGCGAGGTCGCCGTCGAACTGGTTGAGCTGGTCGTTGCGGGCCTTGTATTTCATGGCCGCGTAGTTGATGGTGAAGACGGCGATGAAATCTTCGGGGTACTCGGCGGCGACGGTTACGATATCAGGAGTATCTACGCCGGGCACGTGGATGCGTCCGGCCGAAGCGCTGACGGCGATCGGGTAGCCGGCGTTCATCAGCATGTGGATGCCGTCGAAGACGTGCGCGCCCTGGTCGGCCATGATGCCGCCGGAATAGTCGGAAAAGCTGCGCCAGTGGAAAAAGCGCATCGGATCGAGCGGGTGGTGCGCGGCGGGACCTTGCCACTGCTCCCAATCGAGCGGCCCGGCGAGCCGGCGCGGGGCGTAAGGCTGCACCTGGTTGTTGAGCCACCAGGAGCGCACCATGCGAACTTTGCCCAGCGTGCCGGCGGCCACAAGCTGCCGCGCCTTGAGGAAAAGGTCGTAGCTGCGGCGCTGCGTGCCGACCTGCACGATGCTCTTCGAGTGGCGCGCGGCCTCCACCAGCTCGACGCCTTCTTCCGGCGTCTGGCACAG
>DASQHK010000068.1:0-12338 GCA_035632135.1 Bryobacterales bacterium | reverse complement strand
TATTGCCAGGATCTGCGGCCGGTCATCGGCCCAGTCCCGGGCCACGACCGCATCTACGTCGCGGCCGGCCACTTCAAGAAAGGCATCATGCTCTCGCCCGTCACGGGCAAGATCCTCGCCGACCTGATCACCACGGGCCGCACCGATCTGCCCATCGATCTGGTCAGTCCGGCGCGCTTCGCCGCCTCCGCCGCATCGCTATAATAGAAGCAAGAGGTATGGCTACCCTGGCCGAAGTTCTGGCGCAAAACGTTCGCGAAGGCGATCTGTGGGAGCCGCTCGACCGGAACCGCATCCGCTGCTTCGCCTGCGGCCACTGCTGCCCCATCCCGGAGGGACAGCCCGGCGTGTGCAAAGTCCGCTTCAACCGCGGCGGCAAGCTTTACGTGCCCTGGGGCTACGTCGGCGGCGTGCAGTGCGACCCCATCGAGAAGAAGCCTTTCTTCCACGTCCGCCCGGGCGCGCTGGCGTTCAGCTTCGGCATGCTCGGCTGCGACCTGCACTGCGCCTATTGCCAGAACTGGGTCACCTCGCAGGCCGTTCGCGACCCCAACGCCGTCTCTCCGCCGCTGGGCGCCACCCCCGACCGCCTCGTCGAGATGGCCGTCGCGCAGGGCGCCGAAGCGGTGGTCAGCACCTACAACGAGCCGCTCATCACCGCCGAGTGGGCGGTGGCCGTATTCAAAAAAGCGAAGGCGGCCGGCCTGCTCACCGGCTTCGTCTCGAACGGCAACGCCACGCCGCAGGTCCTCGAATACATCCGCCCGTGGGTGGACCTTTACAAGGTGGATCTGAAGAGCTTCGACGACCGCCACTACCACGAACTCGGCGGCCGCCTCCAGCCCATCCTCGACAGCATCCGCCGCATTCACCAGATGGGCTTCTGGCTGGAGATCGTCACGCTGCTGATTCCCGGCTTCAACGACTCCGACGATGAGCTGACCCGCATGGCCGGGTTCCTGGCCGGCGTCTCACCGGACATTCCCTGGCATGTAACGGCGTTTCACGGCGACTACAAGATGACCGACCCGGGCGACACGCCGGTCGAGACGCTCGTGCGCGCGGCCGAGATCGGCCGCCGCGCCGGGCTGCGCTACGTTTACGCCGGCAACATTCCCGGCGCGGTGGGCAGCCTGGAGAATACCTATTGCTCCTCCTGCCATGCCCTGCTGATCCGGCGTCACGGCTACCGCATCCGCGAATACCGGCTCACGCCCCAGGGACGCTGCCCCGCGTGCGACGCGCCGGTCCCCGGCCGCTGGGCCGCGGCCTTTCGCCGCCAGATCGCCGACCACCCGTTCCTGCCGGTGCTGGCAAGGTTCTGAAAGGTTCTGAGCGCCGTGGCCGGCGCGCCGTGCAAGACCCTGGACCGCCCAGCCGTCTTCGGAAAGACCGCTTGCTTCGCGCGCGGCTCTGAATCGGCGTCTCCCTGACGGCCGCGGCTGCGGCTGGAAATTGGACACCGGGCCAACGGCTGGCGTATGATGCAGAAATTTGCCGGCGAATTGACCGCCAGGCAAGAAAAGGAACAGGAGGAAGAACCCATGAAGTACTTGCTGGCGCTAACGGTATTGCTAATGACCGCTGTCTGGCTGACTGCCGCCGGCGGCTCGGCGGGCGTTACCTACGTGGGCCACGACAAGGTCGCGGCTGCGCTCGCCAAGGGCGGACCACTGGTCAGCGCACCGGACCTGACGGTCTCGGGCAGCCACCGCGCGGGTCCGGGCAAGGTGGAAGTGCATGAGAAAGAGACCGACGTTTTCTACGTGGTCGATGGAGAGGCCACTTTCGTGACCGGCGGCGTCATGGTGGGCGGTAAGGTGACCAAACCCGGCCAGCTCATGGGTTCGTCGATCCAAAGCGGGGTGGCCCACCACCTGAGCAAGGGCGACGTGATCGTGATTCCGGCCGGGACGCCGCACTGGTTCAAGGAGGTTCCGCAGTCGGTCAGCTACTACGTGGTGAAGGTACTGAAGTAAACCGAATCGCGGCGGCCGGGAGCGGGCTTCCCAGATTACCTACAGATCGAGCGGGAACTGGTCGAGCGCGGTGATGCCGTCTTTGCCGACCAGGTAGTTGTGCTCCAGGCGGATGCCGCCGTTCAGACATTCCCCATAGACGCCCGGCTCGACGGCCAGCACCTCGCCCTCCTGCACAACGTGGTCGCTGCCCGGCGTGAGCCACGGAAACTCCCAGCCGTTCATGCCGAAGCCGTGGCCGAGATGGTGCCAGAAGGAGCCGGCGCAGGCGGTGAACGACTCGAGATGCGCGCGAATCTGGTGGTAGACGTCGCGCCCCTTCACGCCCGGGCGGATGAGCTTCGCCGCCAGGTCGTGGGCCTTGCTCACCACTTCCCAGGCCTCCTGCTGCATCGCCGAGGGCCGGCCCACGGCAAAGGTGCGGGCTAGGTCGCAGTGATATCCATGATAGAAGGGGAAGATGTCGAGGATGTAGAGATCGCCGGGCTGGAGCTTGCGCGCCGTGGGCGGGCCGCCGCCGCGGATGGCCCGCGTGCCGCAGGCGAAGTCGCCGCGCAGATCGACCGAGGTCTGCGCATGGCGCACGAGGGCTTCGTGAAACATCGCGTAGACCTCGAACTCCGCCATGCCCGGCTCGAGCCGCCCGCGCACCGCCGCGTAGCCTGCCTCGGTGAGCCGGATCGTGTCGCGAATCGAGTCGATCTCGTCGGGGTCCTTGATCCGCCGCATGTGGTCGATGGCCGGCGTGATGTTCACTTTTTTCTGCCCGCAAATCTCGCTGATCACCGCCGGCACGAAATCGGTCTCGATGCCCACCGAGCCGGCGACCAAAATCTCGCGCACCAGAAGCACCGATTCCAGAAACATGGACGTGCGGTTGAAGGGGCGATCGATGGAGTACCCGGTGTAAAGATTCACGCGATCGGCGGCCGACTGCTTGGGGTCCTGGTTGGTGATCAGCAAGCTCTTGCCTGAAGAGTTCAGGGCGAAGGTTTGCGGCAGCATCGAATCGGTGAGCACGCCCGAAAAGTAGTAGATCGTTTTGGGATTGGCCAGCACCACCAGGTCCAGCCGCTCCTTTTCCATGTGCTGGAGGAGCCGCTGCTGGCGGACGCGGCAGTATTCGACGGTCAGCATCAGAATTTCGTCACTTCCGTAAAGTTGAACTCGCGCGCCTTCACCGCCGGGACCACCATCTCGAACGCCTCTTCGCCGGCCGCGCGGACCGCGGGCGAGAGCATCTCGACGTTGTTGAGCAGCGTGACCATGCTCTGGTTGAACCGGAAATTCCGGATGCCGCGCCGGATCTCGCCGCCCTCGATCAGGAAGGTGCCGTCGCGGGTCATCCCGGTGAGGATTTTCTCATACGGATCGACCTCGCGAATGTACCACAGCCGCGTCACCAAAATGCCGCGCGCGGTGGAGCGAATCATCTGCTCGAGGGAGGCGTCGCCGCCGGCGAAGATGATGTTCAGCGGCGCTTCGCCAAACTCGTTGGGCAGCGGGAAGCCGTGGCCGGTCGGCTCGACGCCCGCCGCCTTCGCCGCCTGGCGGGAGTAGGTGATGTTGCGAACGACGCCTTGCTCGACCAGCGCCAGCGGCTGGCGCGGCACGCCCTCGCCGTCAAACGGCGCGCCGGATTGCAGCGGGTGATAAGCGTCGTCGGAGATGGTGATGTTTTCGCCGAGCAGCTTGGTTCCGAGGCGCCCGGTGAGGAAGCTGCGCTGGTCGCGGATCGCCGTGGCGCTGAAGTCCCACACCAGGAAGCCGAGCAGATCGAGCACGGCGGCCGGCTCCAGAACCACTGTATGGGGGCCGGGATCGATCTCCACCGGGCGCTTCGAGGCGGCCGCCTTCTGCGCCGCGCGCCCGGCCAACTGGCCCAGGTCAACCTCACCTGCCCGGATGGAGTTGGCTTTGGCCCAGCCGGAGCTGTCCTCGCCCATCATCGTAATGGAGGCCTCGGCGCGCGTTTGCGCATGGTAAGCAAACAGGCCGCGCGAGTTGAGGATGGCTTCCACGGCCACGCCGGTCGAGAAAATGCCGGCGGCGGTGAGGGAATCGCGCCGGGCCACCTCGACCGCCCTTTTCACGCCCTCGGCCCGGAACTGCGGCGTGGCCGCCGCGGTCGGCTCATCGAAGCGATCTACCTCATGGTAATGACAGGGCTCGGCCACCGGCAGCAGCTCCGGGTCCGGCGCCTGGAGTTTCGCCATGGCGGTGGCTTCGGCCACGACCTTGCGAATGGCATCGTCGTCAAAGCGGTTCGTCGTGGCCCGGGCCGTCCGCTGCCCCACGGCGGCGCGCACCGACAGAATCGCCGTTTCCTCTTCCACGTTCTGGTGAATGATGTTGTTGGCGAAGCGGGTGAGCGCCTGGCGGCCGGCCGTGAGCAGAATCTCGATTTCGTCGGCCGAGGAGAACCGCCGCACACGGTCGAAAATTTCCTGGCAGCGGGCGCGCGGCAGCAGCGCAAACTCAGGCATAGGCCCCGCCGATTTTTACTTGCCGGAAGCGCGCCGGGCTGGCCCCGTGCCCGGTGCCCATGGTCTGCTGGGGCTGGCCCTTGCCGCAGTTGGGCGTGCCCCACAGCGTCCAATGCTCCGGCCCGCAAATGGCGTCGCAGGAGTTCCAGAACTCGGTGGTGATGCCGCTGTAGCTCGGGTTCTTCAGCATCCGCACTTTCTTCCCGTTCTTGATCTCCCAGCCGATCTCGGTGCCGAACTGGAAGTGATAGCGCTTGTCGTCGATCGACCAGCTCCGGTTGGTTTCCATGTAGATGCCGTGGCCGGTCGAGCCGATCAGCTCTGCGGGGCTGCCTTTGCCGGGCTTGATGCTCACGTTGGTCATGCGGATGAGCGGGATGTGGTTCCAGCCGTCGGCGCGCATGGTCCCGTTGGAGCGCGTCTCGCCGATCTCGGCGGCGGTCTCGCGCGAGGTCATGTAGCCCACGAACAGGCCGTCCTTGATGATGTCGGTCGATTGCGCCGGGATGCCCTCGTCGTCAAACGCGAAAGTTCCCAGGCCCGGCCCGTGCTCCGGCCGCGCATCGCAAACCACATTGACGATGTCGGAGGCATATTTCAGCTTGCGCAGCTTGTCGAGCGTCAGGAAGCTCATGCCGGCGAAGTTGGCCTCTGTGCCGAGCACGCGGTCCAGCTCGATGGGATGGCCGATCGACTCGTGGATTTGCAGTCCCACCTGCGAGCCGTCGAGGATCAGGTCGAAGACGCCCTCCGGGCACTGCTCGGCGGAGTGCAGCGCCACGGCTTCCTCGCCCACGCGCTGCGCATTCTCGAGCAGGCGCAGCTCCTCCACCAGCTCCCAGCCCTTCAGCATGTGCTGGCCGCCGAAAGAATTGGGATACGACCGCTTCTGGATCTCGTTGCCGGAAAAGCTGTGGGCGACGTAGCCGGCGCCGGTGTAATAGCGCGTCTGGTCGATGCGGCTGCCCTCCGAGTTGGCGAAAAACTCGCGCAGGCGCCGGCACTGGATGGCCGCCTCGGCCAGCGTCACGCCCTTCACGCGCCGCAGCTCGGCGTCCACCTTGAGCAGCAGGTCAAGGACCCGATCCACCGAAACCGTGAAGGGGTCAATCTTCACCGGCGAAGCCCACGCCGCCTCGTGCTTCCCCTCCGGCGCAAGGGCCACGTCGCGCTTCTTCACCAGCGCCGAGGCGCGGGCAATCGCCACCGCGCGGGTTGCCGCCGCCTGCACGCCCTCGGCCGTCATCTGGTCGGTCGCGGCGAACCCCCACGCCCCCGCCGCAATCACGCGCACGCCGAGCCCCAGCATCTCCGACGAGGCGGCCTGCCCGACTTTCCCGTTCTTGGTCGAGACGTACCGCTCCGCGGCCTCCACCAGACGCACGTCGGCGTAAGAAGCGCCAGCCTGGACAGCGCGATCCAGCGCGAGTAGGGCGAGGTCCTGCATGGGTGATCGGGCGCCGGCTTACGTGCCTTCGCCCCAACTGGAAAGGTACTGCTCTTGCTCCGGCGTCAAGCGGTCGATCTTGATGCCCATCGACTCCAGCTTCATCTGCGCGACCTTCTTGTCGATCTCCTCAGGCACCGGGTAAACTTTCTTTTCGAGCTTGGCGTAGTTCTTCACCACATACTCCACCGCCAGCGCCTGGTTGGCGAAGCTCATGTCCATCACCGAAGCCGGATGGCCCTCGGCGGCGGCCAGGTTGATCAGCCGGCCTTCGCCCAGCACGAAAATCTTCTTGCCGCCGCGCAGCGTGAATTCCTCGACAAACTCGCGGGCCTGCCGCCGGGAGCGGGCCAGCTTCGCCAGGCAGTCCAGGTCGATCTCCACGTTGAAGTGGCCGGAGTTGCACAGGATGGCTCCGTCCTTCATGCGCTCGAAATGCTCCGCCCCGAGGATCCCTTTGTCGCCCGTGACGGTGATGAACAAATCGCCGATGGCGGCCGCTTCCTGCATCGACATGACGCGATAGCCGTCCATGAGAGCTTCGAGCGCGCGGATCGGATCGACTTCGGTGATGATCACCTGTGCGCCGAGCCCGCGGGCGCGCGTGGCCAGGCCGCGGCCGCACCAGCCGTAGCCCGCCACCACCACCGTCAGCCCGGCAAACAGGATGTTGGTGGCGCGCAGGATGCCGTCGAGGGTCGACTGGCCGGTGCCGTAGCGGTTGTCGAACAGGTGCTTGGTCATGGCGTCGTTCACGGCGACGATGGGGTACTTGAGCACGCCCTGCTTGGCCATGGCCCGCAGCCGGATGACGCCGGTGGTGGTTTCTTCGGTGCCACCCATCACGTCGGCGGTCATCTCCTGACGCGAGGTGTGCAGCATGTGCACCAGGTCGGCGCCGTCGTCCATGGTGATGTGGGGCCGGTGCTCGACCGCGGCCATTATATGTGAATAATAGGTATCGTGGTCCTCGCCCTTGATGGCGTAGACCGGGATGCCGCAGTCGCGCACCAGCGACGCCGCCACGTCATCCTGCGTCGAGAGCGGATTCGACGCGCACAGCACGATCGAGGCGCCGCCGTCCCGCAGCGCGATCATCAGGTTGGCGGTCTCCGTGGTCACGTGCAGGCAGGCTGAAATGCGCGTGCCCACCAGCGGCTGCGACTTGATGAACTGCTTGCGGATCGATTGCAGCACCGGCATGGACTGGAACGCCCACTCGATGCGCCGCTTGCCGCCGTCGGCCAAGCCGGCGTCTTTGACGTCGTGCGGAATCGTGATGTTGGTTGTCGACATGGAGATTGTCTGGCGGTTCACTGCGATCGCCGCCGCCTACTGACTCCTTTTACGCCCGAGCCGCCGCCACGCCAGCCTCGGCCCGCAGCTCTTCGGCCTTGTCGGTCCGCTCCCAGGAGAAGCCTTCCTCGTTGCGCCCGAAATGGCCAAACGCCGCCGTCTTCTTATAAATCGGCCGCCGCAATTGCAGATACTCGATGATGCCCTTGGGGGTGAGCGGGAAGAGCGCGCGGACCATTTCCGCGAGTTGGGCCTCGTCGGTCTGGCCGGTGCCGAGCGAATCCACCAGCACCGAAACCGGCTCGGCCACGCCGATGGCGTAGGCGAGCTGCACCTCGCAGCGCCGGGCGAGACCGGCCGCCACGATGTTCTTGGCGATGTGCCGGGCCATGTAGCAGGCCGAGCGGTCCACCTTGGTGGGGTCCTTGCCCGAAAACGCCCCGCCGCCGTGCCGTCCCATGCCGCCATAGGTATCAACAATGATCTTGCGGCCCGTCACGCCCGTGTCTCCCGCCGGCCCGCCGATCTCAAACCGCCCGGTGGGGTTGATGTGGATCTTGGTTCGGGCGTCGATCATGTGCTCGGGCATCACCGGCCGGATGACGTGCTCCTCGACGTCCCGCCGCAGTTGCTCCTGGGCCACATCCGCGCTGTGCTGCGTCGAAAGCACCACCGCGTCCAGCCGGATCGCCCGGCCACCCTCGTATTCCACCGTCACCTGGCTCTTGCCGTCCGGCCGCAGGTATTTCAACGCGCCGAAGCGGCGGATTTCCGAGAGCCGCCGCACCAGCTTATGCGCCAGCATGATGGGCAGCGGCATCAACTCTTCGGTCTCGTCGCAGGCAAAGCCGAACATCATGCCCTGGTCGCCGGCGCCGTCCCGGTCCACGCCCATGGCGATGTCCGGCGACTGGCCGTGGATGGCGTTGAGCACCGCGCAGCTATCGCAGTCAAAACCATATTTCGCCCGCGTGTAGCCGACTTCCCGGATCGTTTCCCGCACCACGGTCGTGTAGTCCACGCGAGCGGTGGTGGTGATCTCGCCGGCTATCAGACAAAGCCCGGTGGTGAGCAGAGTCTCACAGGCCACGCGGCCCATGGGGTCCTGCTCGAGCACGGCATCCAGGATGGCGTCGGAAACCTGATCGGCGATCTTGTCGGGGTGTCCTTCTGTGACTGACTCCGAAGTGAAAAGGCGACGATGAGATTTGCCCAAGCTTTTATGCCTCCGTCAACACGAGTTGTTCCCTGCGGCCGTCGCCAAGCAGCCAAGCTGATAGCGGATTTGAACGCCGGGGCTAAAGGAGAAACTACCAAAAACCACGGCGCGGCGTCAATCGGCGGCATGCAAGAACGATACTCGCACCAGGTAAAAAGCACCCATGGCAGGCCATTTCTGCCGGCCTAAACTTACACGGGTCCCAGGGCGGGCAGGCAGGGGACGCTTTCCAACTTCTTTATTTCCCTCACTTCGGCTCTGGCACATCGATTGCTACCAGAAACGACAAAGTAAGCCCCACAAGGCTTACAGCATCCCAGGCGACGAGACCCAGATCGTCGCCAGCCCCTCTGAGCAAGCCCCGGCATCCTCCCAGGGATGCCGGGGTTAGTCTTTATCACGCGAATCGGCCCAGACCGCTCCTTTCCGTCGCGGCTCGGCTTGCGGCGGGCCGGAATCCGGTGTGCTAAGCTCCCCGCCCCGCCACGTAATTCGGCCGGTGCTAGAATTGGGGTCCGGCCAGCCGCCGGGGGGAGCGAAACGAGATGCAGCTTGGACTTGTCACCTACAACATCGCGAAGGACTGGGACATCGAGACCATCATCCGGAAGCTGGAGGCGGCGCGCTTCAGCGCCGTGGAGCTGCGCACCACCCACAAGCACGGCGTCGAGCCGTCACTCTCTAAAGAAGAGCGCGAAAAGGTTCGCGAGCGCTTCACCCGCAGCAAGGTGCGGCTGCTGAGCCTGGGCTCGACTTGCGAGTTTCACTCCGCTGACCCGGCCGTGCGCCAGCACAACATCGACGTCTGCAAGCAGTTCATCGAGCTGGCCCACGATCTGGGCTGCTATGGCGTGAAGGTTCGCCCCAACGGCTTCGCGCCCGGCGTGCCTCACGAGACCACCATTAAGAACATCGGCCAGTCGCTGCGACAGTGCGGCGAACACGGCGCCCGCTACGGCGTGGAGGTATGGCTCGAGGTGCACGGCCGCGAGACCGCCCACCCGCCGTACATTCACGCCATGCTTAAAGAAGCCAATCACCCGGCCGTTGGCGCCTGCTGGAACTCCTACCCCACCGACCTGGTCGAGGGCTCGGTCAAACAATACTTTGACCTGCTGCGGCCGTACCTGAAAAGCTGCCACATCAATGAACTATCGAACGACAAGTATCCCTGGCGAGAGCTGTTCACGCTGATGCGGCAGACCGACTACGACCGCTGGACGCTGTGCGAGGTTGACGAGAGCAAGGAGCCGGACCGCTTCCTGGGCTACTATCGCGCGCTGTGGACGGAGCTGAACCGGGCGTAATAAGCAGGCCCCGGCGAAGATCGCCGATCTTAGGGCAGCGTCTTCAGGTATTCCACGACCGCCACGGCATCCTCGTGGCTCAGCCGGTAGGCGGGCATGGGAGGATCGGCGGGATGGCCCGTCGGGCCGTTTCCGGTCTCCAGGAACTTCACCAGCCCTTCGACGCCCCAGCGTTTGAACAGCCGGCCGGAAGAGGTCAGGTCCGGGGCTGTCTTGTGCCACTTGGCAACCGGTTGTATGGCCGAAATATTCAGGGCGCCCCCTTTCAGCCACTTCGACTTGTCCATCTCGCCGGACTCTGTTTTCGGCGTGTGGCAGTCCTGGCACATGCTGACGCTCTCGACCAGATACTTGCCGCGTGCCACCATCGCGTCGTGGTCCTGGGCTGCGGCCAAGCCTGTGAGGAATAAACCGACCGTTGCTGCGAGTAATATTGGGAAGCGCATGCCTGATGCTATAATCCCAGCGGCACTCTTGGCAAGGGGTGGCGGAAGATGGGGTGGCGGAAGATCTTGCGCGCCCGGGTCAACGGTGCGGCTGTGAGGTGGTTGCGGTATCCCCACGTTTTCCGCCGCACCGCCCCGGGTTTACAGCTTCCATTAGACGAGCAGCGGCGCCCGAAACGGAAATCGATAATTTCTATCAGCCGAATTGATAAATTGTATCGGCCCGGGGCTTGTAGCCTGTAATTGCGGGGATCCCCCAGCCCCAGGGCACAAACCCCATGGATTTCGACCAGCTTCACACGTTTCTGGAGATCGTCCGGCTGAAGAGCTTCTCGCGGGCGGCGCAGACCTGCTTCCGCACGCAGCCGGCCATCAGCGCCCAGATCCGGCAGATGGAGCAGGAGTTGGGGACGGCGCTGTTCGAGCGCTTCGGGAGCCGCATCTCGCTCACCACGGCGGGCAAGATCTTCACCGAATACGCCCAGCAACTGCTGGACGTGCGCCGGCGCGCGATCGAGGCTGTGGCCGAGTTGGACCGCATCCCCAAGGGCGAGCTGGTCATCGCCGCCAACGAGGCCACCTGCATCCACGTGCTGCCGAGCGTGTTTTCGAGCTTCAAGAAGCGCTTCCCCGAGGTGCAGCTCCAGGTCTCGCGCGCTTACGGGGCGCGCGCGGTGCAAGCGGTGCTCGAAAACACGGTGGACTTCGCCATCACGCAGCTTCCCCTCCAGGAGCGTAAACTGGAGGTGGTGAAGATCTACTCCGACGAGATCCGGCTGCTGGTTCCGGCCGGCCACCCGCTGGCGCGCGCCAAGTCGGCGACGGCGCAAGAGGCGGCCTCGCACCCATTGCTGCTACCTAAAACGGGCCGGACCCGCGCGACCATCGACCAGTTCCTGGAGCCGGTGGAGGCGAACGTGCGCATCTCGATGGAGCTGGAGTCGAGCGAGATGATCAAGCGCTTCGTGATGGCCGGGATGGGCATTGCCTTCATGGCGGTTTCGAGCGCGCGCGAGGAGATCCAGGCGCGGCGGCTCAAGGATATTCCCCTGGCGCCGCTGCCGCTGCTGCGGACCCTGGGCCTGATCTACCGGCGCGACAAGCCGCTGTCGCGGGCGGCGCTGGGCTTCATCGAGGTGATACTGGATTTCGCCAAGCAGGCCGAGGCCGGCCAGGCGCTGCCGGCCGCCGGCTGACGGGGAGACGCCGCGCATGAAATGCCCCAACTGCGGCCGGAAGCTGACCATCCTGGATGCGGCCCGCATGCGCTGCTCGCAGTGCGGACGCCGGATCGACCGCACCGCCCTGGGCCTGGTGAAAACATCGAGCGTGCGCGTGGCCACCGGCGAGGGCGACCGCGTTTACAACTCCGTGGAGGACCTGCCGCCGGAGCTGCGCCGCCAGTTTCAGCGCGCCATGAGCAGCCCCGACGCCGAGACGATCCTCATCGCCGACGAGAGCGGCCGCGAGCAGGTCTTCCAGGTGATCCACGACCTGCCGCCGCACGTGCAGAAAAAAGTGCTGGCCTCGCTCCGGCTTCCTGACCAGGCCCCGGCCTCCTTCTTCGCGAGCCTCCACAAGTGGAGGTTCCTGCTTGCGGCCGGCGGGCTGGCAGGCCTGGCTGCGCTGTTGTGGTGGGTGTGGCGCTGACGGGCGATTGCCTCCCGATGAAATCCCAAATTCGCATCGCCAACGGGCAGGGTTTCTGGGGCGACTGGCTGGAAGCGCCGGTGCGCCAGATCGAGCAGGGGCCGATCGACTACCTGGCCCTCGACTATCTGGCCGAGATCACCATGTCCATTCTGCAAAAGCAGAAGCGGGTGAACCCGAGCCTCGGCTACGCGCGCGACTTTGTCACTTTGATGGCGCGCATTTTCCCGCGCCTGGGCGGCGTGCGCGTGATCGCTAACGCCGGGGGCGTGAACCCGCGCGCCTGCGCCGAAGCGGTCCTCGGCGCCGCCCGCGCGGCTGGCGTGAAGGGTGTGAAGGTCGCCGTCGTCACCGGCGACGATATTTTTGGCCACCTCGACGACATGCTCGCGCGCGGCCTGGAGCTGCGCGACCTCGATACCAACGAGCCGCTGTCGGGTATTCGCGACCGCGTGCTCAGCGCCAACGCCTACCTCGGCGCCTTCCCGCTGGCGGAGGCGCTCGGCAC
>DASQHK010000067.1:0-17407 GCA_035632135.1 Bryobacterales bacterium | reverse complement strand
GAGCCGCTGGCGGAGCGGATCGGGCACAACGATCCTTCGAAGTATCACGTGAGCCAGTCGCACAGCGGCTCGGGGCAGATGGCCTGCATGACGCTGATGGACGGCGCCAAGCTGCACACCAACCTGCTTTTCATGCACCGCTGCCAGATCCTGCCGCACGGCGGCGTGGGCCACCACTTCCACAACCAGATGGAGGAGATGTTCGTCATCTTCAACAGCGAGGCGCAGTTCACCATCGACGGGCACACCTCGCTGCTCCAGGGGCCGGCGGGGGCGCCGTGCCGCATGGGCCACTCGCACGCCATTTACAATCCCACCGACCAGCCGGTGGAGTTCATGAACATGGCGGTGACCAGCATCAAGGGCAAGTACGACGCCACGAACCTTGACGACGACCGCGTGGGCGCGCCACTCGATCCCAAGCCGGTGTTCATCACCATGCACCTCGACCGCAAGCTGCTGAAGCCGGCCGGGAACTTCCACGGCGGCGCGGGGACGGCGCGCTACCGGCGCGTGCTGCCGCCGGAAGTGTTCTTTACCAACTGGTCCTATATAGACCACCTGCTGCTGCCGCCGGGCGCTTCCGACGGCCGCCACCGGCACGAGGGCGTGGAAGAAGTGTATTACGTGATGGACGGCGAAGGCACGGCCGAGGTGAACCGCGAAACCGCGCCCATTCGCAAAGGCGACGCCGTGCCGGTGCTGCTCAACGAAGATCATTCCTTCCGCAATAGCGGCTCGCAGGACCTGGAGTTCATGATCGTGGGCGTGGCGCGGCAGAAGGGCGTGCTGGACACCGAATTGAAATGATACTATCCGCTCTCCGCGCACAGGCCCCCGCCGCGGTCGAGCGCTGGGCCGTCGTGATCGCGGTGGGACTGCTGGCCGCTGCCGCCTGGGTCGCGCTGTGGCTTTCGAGCGCTTCCGGTCTGCATCACCTTCACCACCTGAGTGCTGCGACCGTAGCGACCGCACGCTTCCAGTTGTTCCTTGTCGCAACCTGGACCGTAATGACGGTGGCGATGATGTTGCCTGCCAGCCTTCCGGTCATCGCCACCCTTCACGCCTTCGCCAGCGAGCGTTCCGACCGCCTGCTGCTGGTCGCGCTCACCGTCGTTGGCTACCTGATGGTCTGGATTTTCTTCGGCGCTCTGGTATTGACCGGCTATCGGTTGTGGCAGTGGCTTCTGGCATCCAGTCCCTGGCTTGCCGCGCGCTTGCCGGCGGGCGCCCCGCTCCTGCTGCTACTTGCCGGTGCCTTTCAGTTCAGCTCTCTCAAGTACAAGTGCCTGGAAAAATGCCGCTCCCCGTTCAGCTTCGTCATCGAGCATTGGCAGGGACGCCGCGAGCGCTGGCAGGCCTTCCGCCTCGGAGCCGATCACGGCGTCTTTTGTGTGGGTTGTTGCTGGGCGCTGATGTTGTTGATGTTCGCGGTAGGGGCCGGGAGCCTGGTGTGGATGCTGATTCTGGCGCTGCTGATGGCGGTCGAGAAGAACGTCCGCTGGGGTCGCCGCCTGAGCGCGCCGGTGGGCGCCGCATTGCTGGCGTGGGGCGCTACTTTGCTGATTCTCGGCTAAACAGGTTGAAAAAAGCGGTCGTGTTGCAATAACGAACCTGCCCAGCCGGAACGAACCAATCGCCAGTCTCTCCCGTCTGGATTCTTCAGCTCCTCAGTTCGAGGGCTTCTCGAATGAACTGAATCTCCCCGGGGTACCAGGTAGCGGAGGTCACGCGGCGAGCTCGGCAGCAGCGCCGGCGATCAGCTCTTCATCACCAGGTTTTCGTGGAGCCGGCGCCGCACGGACTCGGACACGGTAGCGGAAACCTCGACGCCTTCTTCCGTATAGCGGGTCTCGAGCACCTTGGCGTGATCGTGCAGAAACGAAAGCTTGCCGCCTTCGCCCAAGGTGAAGTGGAAGCGAGCTTCTGCGACCGGCTCGAGGGCAGCAGACTCATCCAGCGTGCGGAGCAGGTTGGGGATGCCCTCGCCGGTCAGGGCGGAAACGGCCACCACACTAAACGCCGGCCAGGCGGCCTTCTCGGCTTCGACGCGGGCGGTGCGCTCGGGCTCGGCGACGAGGTCGATTTTGTTGAGCACCAGCAGGTGCGGCTTGTCGTGCGCGCCGATCTCGCGCAGAACTTTTTCCACCTGGCACGCCTGCTCGCGGCGGTGGGGCGAGGCGAGGTCGAGCACGTGCAGGATGAGCGCGGCCTCGCACACCTCCTCGAGCGTGGCGCGAAAAGCCTGTACCAGCGTGGTGGGCAGGCCGCGGATGAAGCCGACCGTGTCGGAGACGAGCACGCGGCGGCGCGAGGGAAGATCGAGCGCGCGCAGCGTCGGGTCGAGCGTCGCGAACAGGCGTGGGCTTTCGAGCACGCCGGCCGAGGTGAGCGCATTGAACAGCGTGGATTTTCCGGCGTTGGTGTAGCCGGCCAGGGCCACGGTCTGGAGCGGCGTCGCTTCGCGCTTGCTGCGCTGGCGGCCGCGGCTCGCGCGCACCGTTTCGAGCTGTTCTTTGATGTGCCGGAGGCGGCGGAAGATGCGGCGACGATCGGTCTCGAGCTGCGTTTCACCGGGGCCGCGCGTGCCGATGCCGCCGCCGAGACGTGACATCTCGACGCCCCGGCCGGCCAGGCGGGGCAGCAGATAATTCAGTTGCGCCAGCTCGACCTGAAGCTGGCCCTCGCGGGTGCGCGCGCGGCTGGCGAAAATGTCGAGGATGAGCTGCGTGCGGTCGATCACCTTCACGTCCAGCGCGCGCTCCAGGTTGCGCTGCTGCGTGGGCGTCAGGTCGTGGTCGAACAGGACCAGGCCGGCGTCGAGACTTTGGACGCGAGCGCGCAGCTCCTCGATTTTGCCGGAGCCGATCAGCGTGGCGGCCTCGGGCGCCTCGCGCGATTGCACCAGGCGGTCGAGTACGTCGGCGCCGGCCCCGCTCGCCAGTTCGGCCAGCTCTTCCAGAGACTCGTCCAGGCTAACTTCGGGCTCGCCGCGAAACGCAGGCCGGCGCCACACCAAGCCGACCAGAATGGCCCGCTCGCGGCTTGAGTAATTGTCAGTAGGTATAAGCTACGTCTCCTTGGCGTCGCTGGAGCGCAAGGGCGCTGCGTTGCCGGCCGCTGCGGCGGGCGCGCCGGTTGCGGCCGTCATGCCCGAAGGGCCGGCATGGGCAGAGCGGAAGGTGACCACCGTGGAAATGGCGTGCTTGAAGATCAACTGCTCCTGGTTGTTGGTTTCCATCACCACCGAGTACTTGTCGAAGCTCTTGATCTTCCCGGAAAGTTTGACGCCGCTGAGCAGGTAGATGGTTACGACCGTTTTGTCTTTCCGCGCGTTGTTCAAAAACGCGTCTTGTATATTCTGCGCCGGTTTTTCCATAGTTGGCTCTCGAAGGCGGGGAGAAAACAACATCCCAAAATGCGCCCCTGGAGGCATTGTACTGAACCGGGCGCGGCAGGGCAACCGGAGGAAGCGTGCAGGATTGACTCGCGTCGTGTTGTTCGTGGCCGGTCGAGTAGAATGGGGCCGTGGCGGCAAAGCGGTTACTGTTGTTGTGGGTGTTGGCGGGATCCATCGCATGGGGCGCGGAGAAATTTGTGGGCGCGGCAGCCTGCGGCGAGTGTCATCCCGAGCAATACGAAAAGCAGGCGCGCAGCCGGCACGCGCATGCGCTGCGCCCCATTTTGGAAACGCCGCTGCCGCGACTGCTGATCGCGAGACCGGTCCAGGAGCCGGGCGGCGCGACCTTGGAATACCGGATTGCACCGAAGGGCCTCCGGGTCACGGCGCGCCAGGGCAGCGAACAAGCTTCGGCGCTGCTCGAGTGGGCTTTCGGCGCCGGAGCGCAAGGCTTCACGCCGGTGGGGCGTGCTGGAAATATTTATTTCGAGCACCGCATCTCGTATTACACCGGCCCGGCGCGGCCGGCGCTGACGCTAGGGCATCCGGCAGGGCCACCATCCTCAGCGACCGAAGCGCTGGGCCTGATCCAGGCGCCGGAGACCATCTATCGATGCTTCAACTGCCATGCAACCGGGGCGCAGCAGGGAAAAAGCGAGCCGGATCTTTCGTCGATGCGGCCCGGCGTGGAGTGCGAGCGGTGCCACGGCCCGGGCGGCGCGCACGTCGCAGCAGCCCGCGCGCACCGGCCGGCGGCTGAAATTGCAAAGACGCTTCTGAATCCCGGCCGCTTTCCGGCGCGGGCGGTGGTGGAGATTTGCGCCGAGTGCCATCGGCTTGCCAAGCCGCGCAGCGAGTCGCCGGCGCCGGAGATCGAAGACCCGATTTCAGTCCGCTTTGCGCCGGTGGGCTTCAGCGCCAGCAAGTGTTTTCGGGCCGGCAAGAACTTTTCCTGCCTCACCTGTCACAATCCGCACGAAGACGCGCAGCGGGATGATGCGTTTTACACGGCGACGTGCCTCCGCTGCCACAGCGATACGAGCGGCGAGACGGCGAAGTCGCAATGCAAGCGTTCGACGAGACAGGATTGCCTCCCCTGCCATATGCGGCACGCCTCGCCGGCGCCGTATCTCACTTTCACCGACCATCGCATCCGCGTGTATCCGGCCGCTGCCGCGGTCGCCGATTTCCCGGCGGTCGAAAAGCTGATTGCCTCGGGACAATACAAAGAAGCTCTCGCGGCGCTCGAAGAGATGCCGCCGGTAAGCGCGCAATGGCACTTTCTCGCCTCGAAAGCTCTGGACGGCCTCAACCAGCCGCGGCGCGCCGTTGACGAAGCGCGTCAGGCCGTGGACATGGAGCCGGGCAACGAGGCCCACCATTTGCAACTCGCGCAGCTTCTGCTTTCGCACAGTGCGCCGGAGCGAGCCTACGACGTGCTGCGTAACGCCCAGCGGCTTTTTCCGGACTCGCTGCTGGTGCGACTGGGCGAGGGTCTGGCCCTGAAGGAGATGGAGCGGTGGGAAGAGGCCGAGAAGGAGCTGCTGGCATGCCTTACGACCAAGCCCGATCTTGGCGTGGCGTTTGACGCGCTCGAAACCATCTACCTCAACACCAAGCGATACGAGGACACGCAGCGCGCGGCAGAGACATTCTTGAAAAACAATCCGGGCGACTTCCGCGGCTACTACTATCTGGCGGCGGCGCGCGACGGGCTGAAGCTCGAGACGGGCGAGACCGAAGGGCTGTTGCGCCGGGCCATCCAGATCAAGCCGGAGTTCGCTGCCTCGCACGCTTTACTGGGGAAGATCCTGCTCGAGGGCGGCCGGGCGGCGGAGGCCGCGCCGGTCCTCGAGCAAGCCGTCCGGCTGCGGCCCGATTATGCTCCGTCGCATTACTACCTGGCGACGGCCTATCGCCAGCTTGGGCGGAAACAGGAGGCCGCCCGCGAATTCCAGGCGGTCAGCGACCTGAACAAGAAGGAGCGGGAGTCGGTGCCCCCGCTCCTGCGAAATCAAAAGTAAAACTTCAGAGCCATCTGCGCCTGGCGCGCGTTGTTTCGGACCGAAGTGACCCGCCCGACTGTGGCCGTGCCGATGGTCGTGTTTGGATCGCTGAAGTACGGCGTGTTGGTGAGGTTGAAGAACTCGGCGCGGAATTCCAGGTTGCTGCCTTCCCGCAGTTTCTGGAAGTAGAAGCGCTTGGCTATGCTGAGGTCGAGGTTAACGTCGATACCAGGGCTCAAGAACAGGCCCCTGCCCGAATTGCCGATGGTATAAAGGGATGGCGGCGCGAAAGCGCTGACGTTGAACCACTGGTTGAGCGATTTTTGCGAGCCGCTCAACTGCGGATCGCCGATCAGGTTAGGACGGGCAATCGAGCCGCACACGCAAGTATCGAAATTGATACCCGGCGTCATGGGGAAGCCGCTCTGGTGGGTGAGGATCCCGTTCAATTCCCAGCCGCCCAAGGCGTATGGCAGGGGTCCCTTGGTCAGCCAGCGCTGGCCCACACCGAAGGGGAGAGCGTAGTTGAAGGCTGCTGTGAAGCGCTGCGGAACGCTGTCCGGGCCGACGCCGCGGTCCAGGTTCCGGTTGCCCAGCGGATCGCGGTAGCCGACCTGCCCGATGTCGGTCAGCTTCTCCCAGGTGTAGGCGGCGATGAAGCCGAGGCCGCTCGAGAAACGCCTCTCGGCTTTGATCTGGAGCGAATTGTAATGGGACGAGCCCAGCCAGGAATTGACGCTGACGCCGGCTGGGTATTGCGGATACTGCACGAAGGGCGCGGTGAACTGCCCGCGCGCCTGCGGCGCCACACTCACCGGGATAGCGTTCAGGTTGTACCCGCCATAAGGGAGGTGCAGCCCATGGCTGCCGGCATAACCCACTTCGACCAGGATGTTGTGGACCTCGTGCTCGACGTTGAAGTTCCACTGCTGTATATGGGACATGGCGTTGTAACTGGGAAAGAGGCCGACGCTTTTGGAGTTTTTCCCGGTTTTGTCAGCAGGGGCGTAGGGAATGTTGTCCAGCGTGGTGTTCCAGTGCACCTGGTCGATGGTGTTGTAGCGGCCCACGTCGGCGTCGGCGAAGATCGGGTCGAACGGCATGAAGGCGTTGGCCCCGCTGCTCATCGTGCCCACCGAGAAGATGCCGAAGCCTCCGCGGATGACCAGCTTGGAGTTGGCGAGCGGGCTATAAGAAAAGCCGAAGCGGGGGCCCCAATTGAACCAGTTGTTATCCCAGGGTGTAGTCCGGAAGCCGTTGGTTCCGAACTGCACGTATTGGCCCTGCGAAAGGTCGAAGACGCCGCTGCGGTTCAGTTTCTCGTGGTAATAGAGTGGGGCGTCCCAGCGCAGCCCGACGTTGACGGTCAGCTTCCGGCTCACGCGGATATCGTCCTGGACGTACAGCGCGTAGACCGAGCCGCGCGACGAGAAGTAGCTGGGGAAGATGTGGTAGTTCATTCCCGTCGGCAATCCCAGCAGGAAGCTGGCATAGTCGAAGCCGGTTTGGGAGAAGCCGCGCTGATCGGTGAAGTTGTTCTGGAAAAACCAGCGCGTGTTGCCAGGCAAGGGCTGGAAGTTATCCGTGCGGATGTGGCGGACCTCGCCGCCGATCTTGATGTTATGCCTCCCGCTGATGATCGAGAGGTTGTCGTTGAGCGCGTTGCTGTTTTGCAGCTCGAGGAACAGCGTGTCGTAAGAGCTGCCCAGGCGGGCGAAGTTCTGGAAGTTGAAATCCGGCGTGCCCAGCTTGTCGCTGGCGTTGGGCATGCCGTTAATGCCGAAGTCGGCGGTTCCCACCTGGCCGTAGCCCGCCACTGTCCGTTTCGGGAAAACCTGCCACCACGAGAGGTGGATGTCGTTGGTCATGCGCGCGTTGAAGATGTGCGTCTCCTGGACCACCGCCTGGTGATCCGGCTCCTTGTTCGGGCCGTAGCCCAGGGTTCCCGGAGGTCCGCCGCCGGCGTTGCCGGGGAAAGGCTGCGGCGGGTTGCTGTCGCTCTGGACGCGGGAGTAGCGCACCATCAGCTTGTCGTTGTCTCTAAAGTTGTGGTCGACCTTGATGTCGTATTCGTACTTATTGCTCTGGTTGGAGCCGAACGAGCTGTAGTTGGCGAACGGCGCGTTGACCGAGGGCAGCGGAAAAAGGGCCTGCACTTTGAGCGCCGCCGGGCTGAGGCGGGAGGCGGGGATGCGGTTGCCCGGGAAAGGATCGCGCAGATAGACCTGGTTGCCGGCGGCGTCTGCGACGGTTTGGGTGGTGGCGGGATCGAAGATCTGGCCCTTGTACACCGGGCGCCCCGTGGCGTCCACACCGACCTGCCCGCCCAGCAGCTCCGAAAAATCGCCGGCCCGCATGGAGGAGTCCGGCACGCTCAGGTTGTTGAAAGCGCCCGTGCCGCGCACGCGGGTGAACTGCATGTCAAAAAAGAAAAACGTTTTGTTCTTGCGGATGGGTCCGCCCACGGTGCCGCCGAACTGGTTGTAGCGCAGGATGGGCACGGTGTGGGCGTAGTAGTTGCCGGCGTTGAGCTTGTCGTTGCGCAGGAACTCAAACAGGTCTCCATGAAACTCGTTGGTGCCGCTCTTGGTGGTGGAAAGCATCAGAGCGCCGCTCGATTCCCCGTACTCGGCGGAGTAACTGTTGGTCAGCACCTTGAACTCCTGGATGACGTCGGGGTTGGGATTGGTGGCGGTGCCGCTCCAGACGTGCCGGCTGCTGTGGGCGCCATCGATGTAGTAGGGATCCTTGCGCACCAGCCCGCCCTGCGTGACCGGTCCGCTTTCCCCGTCCACCACGCCGGGCACCAGCAGGCGGAAGCTTTGCGGGTCGCGGCTGATCAGGGGCAGGCGGAGGACCTCGCTATTTTCCACGGTAGTGCTCATGGTCCCGGTCTCGGTCTCCACCAGCGGCGCCGCCGCGCTCACGTTGACAGTTTCGGTGACGGCGCCGGTCTCGAACGGCACGTCGATGCGCAACTGGCGCGTGGCATCCAGGACCACGTTGTCGCGCACGAACTTCTTGAAGCCCTGGGCCTCGGCGGCCACCTGGTAGGTACCGGGTGGCAGGAACTGGACCACGTAGTTGCCCAGGCTATCGCTGGCGGTGACGGTCGGGACGCCGGTCGCCGCGTTGGTGACGGTGATCTTGGCGCTGGGCACGACGGCGCCGGAAGCGTCCGTTGCGGTGCCGACAATGCTTCCCGTGTTTGCCTGGGCGAAAGCCAGAGTGACGCAAAACAGCGCAGCGGCGAGAACACGCAGAGTTCTCATCGCCCTCTCTTGACTAGCAGAGAACCAGCAGGAAAAAGCGGCCACAGCTCTCATGGCGACCTCCAAAACCCGAGTTAATGGGTCAGAGTATACCAGTAGCAAATGGTGGATACAATAAAAAAAGGCCTGAAAAGCCGCCAGACTGGCGTCGTTCCCCCCGCTCCCGGCCGGCGCTCCCGCGCGTTGCTCTAGCGATTCCCGAGGCCGATGGAGACCACGCCGAGCAAAATCAGCGCCAGGCCAAACCACTTGGAGCGATTGAAGGATTCCTGGAAAAACACGCGCGCCCACAGCAGCGTCCAAACATACCCCAAAGAAACCAGCGGATATAGCACCGTGAGGTTCCCCTGTTTCACCCCGAACATATAAAAAATGGAGGACACCCCAAAAAGCAACACGCCCACGCCGATGCGCCAACTGAAGAACATGTGCCGCAGCCCGGACGTCAGCCGGTCGGCCCCTGCTTTCAGTATCACCATCGCAAACGAGCCGATGAAGCTCGCCGCGAGCACCAGGAGCATCGACGATAGCGGCGTCTTCATTGGCGGCTCCCGATCCCGATCAAAGAAACGCCGCCTACGATCAGCACAACGCCGGCCACCTTAAGAGAGTTGAGATGGTCGCCGAAATACACGGCCGAGAGAATCATGACCCACACATAGGTGAGGGCGATGATGGGGTAAAGCACGGACAGGTGGCCGTTACGCAATGCTGCGATCATGAGCGCGGTCATCACGGCCAGGCACACGTAACCCGCGATCAAGGGGAAATTCGTCAGCAGGGAAGAGAGGTTAGCGAGCAAGCCGGCCAAGCCGCCCTGCGGAAGCCGCCCGGCGCCTTCTTTGATCAGAAGCTGGGCCGCCGCTCCAATCAGCGTGCACAAGAAAACCAAGCCGACGGAACTCCAACTGGTGGCGGTCTTGGGACCCGCGGCGGCGGGACTGCCTGGGGAAACCGCCGTGGCGGAAGGGGTCACAGTAGGCTATTTTAACACAGAGGAGCCGCTGCCGAAACAGAACCACCGGCTCTTGTTCCAGGACTTGCGCGAAGCGAGGCAGGCGATGAGGAGGGCGCGTCTTTAGAATTGCCGCACCGCGGGATCGGATGGAGCCCGCCCGGGCTCAGGGCCGCGGCGCCGGCTCCACCGGCACCTGGTCCACGATTTCGATGCCGAAGCCTTCGAGCGCCACGATCTTGCGCGGGTGGTTGGTCAGCAGGCGGATGGTCTTCAGCTTCAGGTCGGAGAGAATCTGCGCGCCGATGCCCGATTCGTACTGCAGGCGCCGCTGGCCCGCCTCCGTTAAATATTGGTAATACTCCTTGTCGTGGGAAACCATCCGCTTTTCGCCCCCGGCGGCCGTTTCCAGATGATAGCCCGATCCGGTCTGGTGCAGGTAGACCAGCACGCCGCAGCCCTCGTGGCCAATCCGCTCGAGCGAGCGCTCGATCAGCTTGTGGCACTCGCACCGCGTGGAGTGAAACACATCGCCCAGCAGGCAGTGGGAGTGCACCCTCACCAGGACCGACTCGCCGTTTTCCACGTCGCCCCGCACCAGCGCGATGTGCGTTTCCGGGTCCAGATCGCTCTGGTAGGCGATGGTGCGAAACTCGCCGTAGGGCGTCTCCAGCGACCCCTCGGCCACCCGCCGCAGGAACCGCTCGGATTGCAGCCGGTAGCGGATCAGCTCGGCGACGGTGAGCATCCGCAGGCCGTGGCGCCCCGAAAACTCGATGAGCTGCGGCACGCGGGCCATGGTCCCGTCGTCGTTCATGATTTCGCAGATCACGCCCGCCGGGATGAGTCCCGCCATGCGCGCCAGGTCGACCGACGCTTCGGTTTGCCCCGCCCGCACCAGCACGCCGCCCTTGCGGGCCCTTAGCGGCAGCACGTGGCCGGGCCGGGCGAGGTCGGCCGCCGTGGAGGCCGGGTCGATCGCCACCTGGATGGTCCGCGCCCGGTCGGCCGCCGAGATGCCGGTGGTCACGCCCTGCCGCGCGTCAATCGACTGGCAAAAAGCGGTGCCGTAAAGCGAGGTGTTCTGCTCGGTCATCGGCGGGATGCGCAGGTATTCCAGCCGCTCCGGGGTCATCGCCAGGCAGATCAGCCCGCGCCCGTGCCGCGCCATGAAGTTGATGATCTCCGGCGTGATCTTCTCGGCGGCGATGGTGAGATCGCCTTCGTTTTCGCGGTCCTCGTCGTCGACGACCACGATCATCCGCCCGGAGCGGATCTCCTCGACCGCCTCCGGCACTGTCGCGAACGACATACCTAAAATCTAGCATAGCGGGGCCGGAGGCCATACGGCCCATGGGCGCTGCCTTACACTCCGGCTCGAGCAGCCTTGCTTTTTGCTCCAGCCTTTCAGTAGCCTGAAGTGCCATGCGCGGGCGCGGGCGCTTCGCCCCATTCCGCCCGACGGTGCTAAACTTGAGGCATGAACCTCTCAGTTATCGTGGCTATCGTGGTGTCACTTGTGGTGTCACTTATGCTGATCCTTGTGCCCTTTATCCTGGCGCGCGCCGGCCCGAAGCGAGAGCCTTACTTGAAAAGGGTTGCGAAGAAGTACAGTATTCCCCCTCTCAATCTGAGATAAGGTGCCCCAGAGATAGTTCACGGCCCTTCCCGCCCGGAAATGTACGCTTAGATCCATATGAAAATCCTGATGGTAGCTTCCGAGGCGGTGCCGTTCTCGAAGACGGGTGGCTTGGCCGACGTGGTGGGCGCTTTGCCGCAGGCGCTCCAAGCGCTCGGTCACGAGGTCGGCGTGGTGCTGCCGCTCTATCGCATGACCCGGCTTGACCACGCGGCCACTCTCTACCCCAGCCTCACCGTTCCGCTCGGGTCCAGCATCTGTTTCCCGTCTGTGCAAACTACCGTACAGGGCGGCGTGAAATTCTACTTCGTCGGCTACTCCGCCTTCTTCGACCGCGCCGCCCTCTACGGCACGCCGGAAGGCGACTACCCCGACAATGCGGAGCGCTTCGCGCTGCTGTGCCGCGCCGCCATCGAGATCGCCCAGCTCGATTTCCATCCCGACGTTTTCCACTGCCATGACTGGCAGAGCGCGCTCGTGCCGGTGTTGCTGCACGCCATCTACGGCCGCTCGCCCGCGCTGGCGCAAACGCCCGTGCTGTTCACCATACACAACCTCGGTTACCAGGGCTTGTTCCGCTCCGACGTTCTCAGCCAGCTTGGTCTTCCAGCGAGCCTGTTCACCATCGACGGTCTGGAATTCTACGGCAAAGTGAACCTGCTCAAGGGCGGCATCGTTTTTTCCGACGCCATCAACACCGTCAGCCGCGGCTACGCGCGCGAGATCCAGACCGAAGAATACGGCTTTGGCCTCGACGGCCTTTTGCGCCACCGGAGCCTCGTGCTGAGCGGCATTCTCAACGGCGTGGACTACACGCAGTGGGACCCGGCGACCGATAAATTCCTCGCCGCCAACTACACTCCCGACGACCTCAGCGGGAAGCGCCAATGCAAGGCCGATCTCCTGGCGCAGTTCGGTTTGCCGGCCGGCCAGCTCGACCGGCCCTTGATCGGCATCGTCTCTCGCTTGACCGACCAGAAGGGCGCCGACCTGATTTCGGAAGCAGCCGCCGAGCTGATGGCCCTGGACGTGGCGATGGTGGTGCTCGGCTCCGGCGATACCCTCTACGAAGACCTGTTCCGCAAGCTCGCCGAGCGCTACCCCGACCGCGTGGCTGTGCGCATCGCCTACGACAATGCGCTGGCCCACAAGATCGAGGCTGGCGCCGACCTGTTTCTGATGCCCAGCCGCTACGAGCCCTGTGGCCTGAACCAGATCTACAGCCTGAAATACGGCACGGCGCCCGTGGTCCGCGCCACCGGCGGCCTCGACGACACGGTCGAGCCGTTCGATCGCTCCACCGGCCGGGGCACCGGCTTCAAGTTCACCGAGTACTCCGCCCGCGCCATGATGGGCGCCATCCGCGATGCCCTTGATCTCTTCCGCTCCCCAAAGCTGTGGCGAAAACTGATGCTGAACGGCATGCGCCAGGACTATTCCTGGGGCACCTCGGCCGCGCAGTACGTCCGGCTCTACGAAGGCTTGCAGGCGGCGCGCCGAGGCTGAGCCGTCGCGGCAGCCGCTTTCCCCACGCCTGCCCTGCACGCTCTCCGTTCAACGGCCCCTTGCGGGCGGAGGCGCGCCCCGGCGCAATGCCGCGCGGTTAGCGCCATAGATGATAGTATTCGGCTATGAGTTTCCTGCGCCGCCGCGTCCGGTGGGTTTTGATCGCCTGGATGTTCGTCATGAGCACGATCGCTTACCTCGATCGCGCCAACATCGCGGTGGCGGGAAGCGAGATGGCCAGAGAATATCACCTGGACAACATCCGCCTGGGGTGGGTGTTCAGCGCCTTCGTGCTCGGCTACGCGGTGTTTCAAGCTCCGGGCGGGAGAATCGCGGATCGCTTCGGGCCGCGTCGCGTGCTGACGTGTGCGGTCATCTGGTGGGGCATATTTACGGCGCTCACCGCCGCCGTGCCGACCCAGATCACCAGCGCGCTTGCCGTGTTGATCGCCGTGCGATTCACTTTGGGCCTGGGCGAGGCCGTCGTCTATCCCTGCTCCAATCGCCTGGTAGCAAACTGGATTCCGTCCGCCGAGCGAGGCGTAGCGAACGGGCTGATCTTCGCGGGCGTCGGCGTCGGCGCAGGCG
Organism: Bryobacterales bacterium; assembly: GCA_035632135.1. Classification (GTDB taxonomy): domain Bacteria; phylum Acidobacteriota; class Terriglobia; order Bryobacterales; family JACQDG01; genus DASQHK01. The sequence goes on along the minus strand of DASQHK010000067.1, from coordinate 4,041 downwards.
CCGCCCCTCCGCTCATCACCTACATCGTCGTGAACTACGGCTGGCGCTGGTCGTTTTGGGCGAGCGCGGTGCTCGGCGGGATTGCCGGCGTGGTCTGGTATTTTCTGGCGCGCGATACGCCGGGCGAGCATCCCTGGATTGGCCCCGAGGAGCAGGCGCACATTACCAGCGGCCTGCCGGCGATCCAGAAGGAGCACGATGCCGTCCCCTGGAGCGCCATCCTGGGCAGCAAGGACGTATGGGCCATCACGCTCAGCTATTTCTCGTACGGCTACACCGCCTACATCTTTTTCACCTGGTTCTTTATTTACCTGAGCACCGTGCGCGGCCTCAATCTAAAATCCAGCGCGTATTTTGCGATGTTGCCGCCGCTGACCATGGCAGTGTGTTCGCAGTTGGGCGGGTGGATCAGCGACCGGCTGTCGAAGCGCTCGGGCAAGCGCATTGGGCGCTGCGGTGTGGCCGTGGCGGGGATCGGGCTGGCGGCGGTCTTCCTCGCGCTGGGGCCGCAAGCGCAAAGCGCCGAGCTGGCCAGCGTCATTCTGGCCGGCGGCGCCGGAGCGCTCTACTTGTCGCAGAGTTCGTTCTGGTCGGTGACCGCCGACATCGCCGGTCCATCAGCGGGGACGGTTTCGGGCGTCATGAACATGGGTGCGCAGATTGGTGGCACGGTCACGGCTTCGCTCACGCCGTGGATCGCGAAGCATTTCGGCTGGACCGAATCTTTCCTGGTCGCGGCCGGATTATGCGCCCTGGGCGCATTGGCGTGGCTGGTTGTGAACCCGAGCCGCGAGCTGCGGACCGAGCCTCAACTGGTGAGCGGAGCAGCCGCACGGGGGTGACCGCCAGGTGTGGGTTTCAGCTTTCCCTGGCGAGGCCCGTAAGTGTCTGAAAACATGGTGGCCAGGGACGGAATTGAACCGCCGACGCCAGCCTTTTCAGGGCTGCGCGATCAACAACTTACGCGGGGTCCTCTTTGAAAACACAAGACTTACGCGAAAACGATTTGGACTCCATTTGGACGCCGGGGCGGTTTGGACTCCGCGTGGACTCCACATTACGCGGCCCTCTTGCTCGGCTTGGCTCGCGCGCGCGGTCTACAGCCTCAAATCATGTTGTCTCGCGAATGTAGAGACAACGTTGGCTTCCCTATTAAGGACGGTCACCAAAGGCCCCAGGGCACTGCTGCCTGCGAGCTCTCCAGCGCAGAATAGAGGGTCGGGGCCGCGTCGTCCGCTCGCGGCGCCTTCCGACCTTCGCCTCAAACTTGGCGTGTTCATGCTCACATCCGGTGAAGGTCGGACCGCCAATGCGTCCGCGCCGCGCTGAACGCGATGCCGCCCTTTGCTCGCAGCGGCATCACGAATGTTCGCTCGTCGTTCCCAGCTTCAGCAAAGCGGCGGATATTGCTTGATCGACATCCTCAATCGCGCCTTCATTTTCGATAACGACAACAGGGTATTTCTCTCGCTCTTCAGATGCCAACTTCACGTAAGCCTCGCACCAGCGCTTCCACAGATCAGCTGGCTCTGGCCGCAGCGGAAGCTGTCGCGTGATCAGGAATAGGCAAGTAGGCCGGATTGAATTCCAGGCGGCGAGTTCAGTTTCAATCATTCCGTCCAGTACCCGGCGAGGGACTCCACTAACCGTTCCGTAGACCTTCGTGGACCACCAGAACCGATCGAGCACAATAGTCTTACCCTCCCGCAGCATGGGAGCAATCCGGTTCTCAATGGCATCGACGTGAGCAGCTATGTGTAGTAGTTGTAGACTCGATGCGCTTATCGCCGACACACCATGCGCTGAAGGTTGATGATGGATCTCGTAGACTACCTTACCAAGAGTGCCGGCTTCTCGACCCGGGAAGGAGAAGTGTTCGCACTCTGTTCCAGACGTTCGCAGATAAGAAACGAACCGCCGACAGATCTCCGATTTTCCAACCCCGTCCGCGCCTTCAAACACGTAAAGCCTTGGCCGCCCCATGACGATCAGTCATTATCTCAATGGGCTCCGCCTCAACGCCTATAACGTCGGCCCAGCCCAAGGCTAACAAGAGTGGCGATGTCGCTCGGCCGATGCGAGGCGGCTAGACGCTGATTCTCCTCGTCGCTTAGCCCGTTATTCACGCCCGTCCACGTACCGGCACTCGCAAGCGCTTCGAGCCTTGCCCTTCCGGCTAGCAGGCGCGGATCGTCGGCCGGAGCATCTGGGCGTCGTGGCTGCCAAACGCCATCGTCCACACCAAGAGCTTGGATAATGTCGGTCGTAACTCCCCCAAAACCGCCGGCCAGATATAGCGGTTGGCGGATCTCGATGCTGATCAGCGCTTCTTCCATGAGGCCAGGCAATTCCCCCTGGAAGCCGTGCCGTTTACCGCCAATGAGCACACGGCCTTGTGTATGGGCGCCCAAGTATCGTCGAAGGCTCGTCAGCGCCTGCTCGCGAACGCGTGGGTCGTCAACGGGTCGGGGTTCTTCTCCCCTGCCCTCACCTGGGTCGATCTCCTGGCCAGCCCTGTTTAGGCACACGATGCGCCCGTGTAGCGCAAGCTCCCGTCGAGATGCATCCAGCTCCGATAAGCGGAGAGCACGATGCTCTTGCCATGCTAGGCGCACCAGCAGAGGGCGATCGCGACGGCCGTATCTCTGGAGTTCCTTCAACAAGAAAGACGTGTATCCCTCAGGATCGAGGTGGCCGCCATAGGCAAGGCTTCCACCAGATAGCAGCACACATCGCGCGATCTCGGCAAGAGCCAGCCGAAAATGCACCTCAAGCAGTCCAAGGCGTTCGAGATCCGGGCTCTCAGATACCGATAAGCCGATGCGTAGGCCGGTGAGGGCACTGCTGGGGAGTATGTTTGTCATCACCTCTAAATTAGATACGTTCCTTTGCGCTTCGTGCGGGGCCGAATTCGTCTGCAAGCCGGAGGCTGCAGAGTTCGTTTGCCCGGCCTGCGGGGTTGATCCGAAGCATCCGGCGATCCGTCCACCGCGCGCCAGCGCGGCCGGGGTTTCCGAACGGAGCGAAGGCCCAGGCGGTACGGGGAAATCAACGGAGTCCGGCTGGCCGGCATCGCGGACAGCGTAGGGGAAGGCCTGGGCTCGGGTTTGTAGGGGAGGCTAAGTACGCCGGCTATCCTCCACAACAGGGATCTTCTGAACTTGGGCGCACTTCACTGGGCGGCTTGCCCGAGCCCTTCGAGCAGGGCGTGGAAGAGGACGAGGTGGAGATTCATGGCGAGGCGGTGGTCTAACCGGCCTTGGCGTCCCGGCGCGGCGCTCGCGGCGTGGCTGCTGGTGGCGGCGCTGGCCCGGGCCGACGTTCCCAAGCTCCAGCCGCACGGCTACACCAACGACTACGCAGGCGTGCTCAGCGCCGGAGCCGTCACCCGCGCCAACGCCCTGGCCGCCGAGGTCGACCACAAGACCGGCGCGCAGATGGCCGTGGTCATCGTCAAGTCGCTCGATGGCACGCCGATCGAGGATTACGCCAACACGCTCGCCCGGCGCTGGGGCATCGGTCACAAAGACAATCGCGGCGTCCTGCTGTTGCTCGTCACGCAGGAGCATCGGGACCGCATCGAGGTCGGCTACGGCCTCGAGCCGATCCTGCCGGACGGCAAGGTTGGCGGCATCTTGCGCGACCTGCGGCCGTTTTTGCGGCAAGGCAATTACGACGACGCCGTGCTCCAGGCGCTCAACCAGATGGCCGGCGTCATCGCGCAAGCAGCCGGCGTGACGCTCGACACGCTCAGGCTGCGGCCGCCGGCCGCGCAATTCCAACGCCGCTATGTGCCCCCCGCGTGGGTCAGCGTTGCAATCTTTTTTATCTTTTGGGGATTCCTCCTCGGCCTTCCTGCCCTTTTCATCCTGCCACTCTTGATCGGGCGGCGTGGCGGAAGCTCGGCTGGTGGCGGCTGGGGCGGGGGCGGAGGCTCGGACAGCGGCGGATCCAGCGACTCTGGCGGGTTTGGCGGCGGTGATTTCGGCGGCGGCGGCGCGTCGAGCAACTGGTAAGTGACGCGGCCCGGAGGGCGAGTAT
>DASQHK010000066.1:0-9838 GCA_035632135.1 Bryobacterales bacterium | reverse complement strand
CGTGGCGTTATTCGACACGTTGAACATCAACCCGTACGACCCCGCCCCCACCGGGCTGGTGTCGGTAAACGTCATCGGCGTATGGCCGCCAGGACTCGGATCGAAAGACCACGACATCGCGGCGCTCGCCTGGCTGATGCTCAAACTTGCTCCGCCGGCAGTATGGATCAGCCGGCCTCCGTTTCCGTTATTGTCATCAATCTTCCCGCTGGCTACGAAGCAGTCGTAGGAGAGGTAGGTGCCCGACGTCACTACATGGACCTTCGTGCCGTCCAGGATCGTGCAGCCCTGCAAGGTCGCGTCCTCAAAGTAGCCCTCAATGTTTGTTGCGATATTCCCGCGGTTGACTCTGGTTCCGGTGGCGCCCACGTAACCGGTCAGTGGATGGTTTACGTCGGGAGCGCTGATATCCAGCCAGTTGGCTTCGTAGTAAGCGCCGTAAACTCGTACGTCACAGCTTCCCACGGCGTTTTCCCCATCGCACAGGAACCCGATCCCGTAACCGGGGGTAAAAGAATGGCCGAGCCACTGGTTTGACTCCAGCAGCGGCCCCATGAAGGTGGAAGCATTGAACCCGCGTGAGTGAATGCCCGACCGCCGATTGAACCGCGCGGTAATCTGGTCGTACAAATTTCCGTTCGAGGCCGCTCCGATGTAAAAACCATCGTCGGCCCCCAGCACGCTCACCGTTTTCAGCACGCATTCTTCGCAGCCGTTCAGATAAACGCCAAAGTGAAAGGCGCCCTGCCCGGTATTCTGGCCGTTAATCTCCACGTTTTCGATCGTGTTGCGGGAGCTGTCGCCGGTCACCGTGGGGTCGATTTGCCCGTGCAGGATGGCGGCCAGGTGAGGCACCGGCGCCGTATAAGTAGTGCCATCGAAGCACTGCCACTTGTTGGAGCCGCTGGCGGCCGTGTTCCATGCCAGCATGCCGTTGTTAGGGCAGGTGCCCGCGTCGGTGAAGATGTTCAGGTTCCGCACGTTGGTGTCATCGCCGTGCGCGAAGTCGGACCGCATCAGCGCCACTGCCACCGTTGCCGGCGGCCCGTTGTAGATGAGCTGGGTCGCGCCGACGCCGTCGCCCTGCCCCTCCAGCGTGCAGCCCGGTGGCACAAAAATCGTGCTGCTGTACGTGTACGATCCTCGCGGGATCGTCACCGTGCCGCACGTGCCGGCGGCAAAGCTGGCAAAGGCGTTGTTAGTCTGCTGGCCGATGTCCGCGCCCGTGAAATCGGCAGCCACCAGTTTCGGCGTGCCGACGCTGGCGCGCGCTGCGATCTGGCTGCTCGCATTGGTGCCGCCCGTCGCATACGGCAGCGGGTTGCGGACCTGGTGGGTCAGATCCACCTGGGTCTGCGCCAGGGCGAGCACCGCACAAAGCGATCCCATGGCCAAGAGTTTTCGGGTCATTCGCCTGCCTCCAGAGAGAGATTCTTTAAAAAAACAGCCCTCGTGTTTAGAATAAGAGGCGCCGGCGCTCTTGCAGCTCGTCCGCGCGCGCAAGTAACTGACTTCAAAGCCAAAATAAATGCCGTTTTGCAGTGACTCGATTCGAACCTGCCGGACTTGCCGGCCTTCGCAGCCGCCACAGCAGGGCGCGCCCCTGGAGGCGGCGTGAGGCTCCTTCGGCCTTCCGTGGCGCTCGGATTCCTGGCCGTCCTGCTCGTCTGCAATGGGGCCACGCTGGGCCGCGTGCCCGCTTTTCTCAACGATGACAACGGCTGTTATGCCTCGGCCGGCTACCAGTTCTGGCGCACCGGCAAGCCGGGCGTGCCCGGCTATCGGAACGTGGTCGGCCTGGGAACCAACGTCTGGGCGTTTGGGCGCACCGCCGCGGCGGTGGAGGGCGTGTTTCTGCATTTCGCCGGCGTCTCGGTGCGCAATGCCCTGCTGCCGTCGTTTCTGGCGGGCCTCGGCCTGCTCGCCGTGACCTTCGCCCTCGGCCGCGCGCTCTGGGATACCCAAACCGGGCTGCTCGCCGCGCTGCTGCTGGGCGCTTCCCCAAAATTCTTCGAAGCCTGCCGCTGGGCGCGCCCCGACATGCTGCTGGCCTTGTATTTTCTGCTGAGCTTTTACCTGGCCGCCTCTGCTCCGCCCGGCAAGCCGGAGTGGCGGCTGTTTCTCGCCGGCCTCGTCATGGGGTTGTCCCTCGACGTTCATCTCAACGGCGCGCTGATCGCGCCTGTGCCGCTGCTGTTCTGGCTGCTGCTGCGGCCCGAGCCTTTCCTGGTGCGCTGGCGGGCGATCGTAGTGTTCGGAGCTGCGGCGGTGGCCGGCCTGTTGCTCTGGCTGGCCGTGCACTACTGGCCCGATCCGGAGATGCTCCGCCATCAAGCCGCGCTCTATGGCGGCCAGACCCACGGAATCCGCATCGCCGAGCTTGGCGTGCTGGGATCTCTGCGGGCCGAGCTGCGGCGCTACACCGATTGGTTCTGGGCCGCGCGGGGCCACCGGCATCTGTTCGAAGGGTTGTGCATCGCCGCCTCCGGCGTCTGGCTGCTGGTCCGCGAGGGCCGCCCCGGCCGCGCGCTGGCCGGCGCGTGGGTCGCTTTCTTTCTCATCGCCGCGGCGTTCATGACCAACCCCTTCGGCTGGTATCTGATCCTGGTGTGGCCGCTGTTCGCCCTATGGATGGGACGGGCGTTCCTGGCCTTCCCCCAGCGGCGCGCCGCCCGGGTCGCGCTCGCCGCGCTTTTCGCCGCCTACCTCCTGAATCTAGGCCTGTGGCAATATAAAGCGTGGCAGGATCGGCCGCTCGCCGCGCGCTTGCCCGAGCTGCGCCGCCTGATCCCCGCCGACGCGCCCGTTCTCGGCAACGGCGCTTTGTGGTTTGCTTTCTGGGACCGCGACTGGACCGATGAATATTATCTCCGATTCCGCGAGATCGAAACCCGGTTGTATCCGGCCTCCGGCCCGACCGGCTGGGACGAGGAGCAGCGCAAGCGCGGCTGGCGCTACATCGTCGCCTACGGCGATCTGCAACGGTTTCTCGATCCGGAAGTCCCGCTCGGCCCCATCCTGTCTGCGGACGTGCATCGCGAGCAAGCGGCCGGCATCCGCCGCGCCCGAGCCTTCTCGGTCGCCCGCTGCGAGGTGGAGCGGCGCATCCCCGGCTCCGCTGACACGATCTTGATCCTGCGCGTCCGCCCGGACAAGCCGGCGGGTTCTTGAACATGGCGAGCCCTGCTTCACTCTCCGTCGTCATACCCGTTTACAACAGCGAGCCCGCGCTGCCGGAAGTCGTTCGGCGCTTGGCCGGCGTGCTGCCTGCGCTGTGTGCGAGATATGAAGTCATCCTGGTCAATGACGGCAGCCGCGACGGCAGTTGGGATGTGATCCGGCGGCTGGCGGCGCAATACAACTGGGTGCGCGGCGTCAATCTGATGCGCAACTTCGGCCAGCACAACGCGCTGCTGTGCGGCATCCGGGCCGCGCGTTTCGAGGTTGTCGTCACCATGGACGACGACCTCCAGAATCCGCCCGAGGAAATTCCCAAGCTGCTGGCCGGCCTCGACGAGAGCTGCGATGTCGTCTACGGAACGCCCCAGCACGAGCAGCACGGGCTGTGGCGCGATCTGGCCTCGCGCGTAACCAAGATCGCGCTCCAGAGCGCCATGGGCGCCAAAACAGCCGGCAACGTAAGCGCTTTTCGAGCCTTCCGCACACAGCTACGCGACGCCTTCGCCGCTTATCAGGCGCCTTTTGTCTCCATTGACGTGCTGCTCAGTTGGGGCGCCAGGCGCTTCGCCGCTGTCCCCGTGCGCCAGGACCCGCGCCCGCTGGGCGAATCCAACTATACGTTCCGGAAACTGATCACCCACGCCCTCAACATGATGACCGGCTTCAGCACCTGGCCTTTACAACTGGCTAGTCTGCTCGGTTTCGGCCTGAGCTTGTTCGGCTTCGGGGTGCTGGTCTACGTGCTCGGGCGCTATCTGGTGCAAGGCGTCAAAGTGCCGGGCTTCGCTTTTCTGGCATCCATCATCACCATCTTCTCCGGCGCGCAGTTGTTTTCGCTCGGCATCATCGGCGAGTACCTGGCGCGCATGCACTTTCGCACCATGGAGCGCCCCGTCTACACCGTTAGGGAGACCACTCCCTGCTGCGAGGAGTAAGCGCACGTGCCGTCTGAGAATTGCGTCCCCTGCGAGCGCCTCGACTGGGATTCCACATTTTTCGGCTTCCCCGCCGCGCGGGTTTGCGGGGACACGCTGACCCGCGAGAGGCTCGCGCAGATTGATGACTGGTGCGCCCGCTCCGGCGTGGCTTGCCTCTACTTCCTCGCCCGCGCGGATGACCCGGAAACGGCGTGGCTCGCTCAGGCTGGCGGGTTCCAGCTAGTGGACGTCCGCATGACGTTCGAATGGAATGCGGAATGGGATCGTCCGCCCGAGGCGCCCGCCGCCAAGCCGCTCGCGGATGCCTCGGCCGGCGTACGCCCCGCCCGGCCCGGCGATGTGCCGGCGCTCGAAAGCATCGCTCGCGAATGCCACACCGACAGCCGGTTCTTTTTTGATCCCGCGTTTCCGCGCGAAAAGTGCGCGGCTCTCTATGAAACCTGGATCCGGCGCAGTTGCGAAGGCTACGCCCAGGCGGTGCTGGTGGCCGAGTGCGGCGGCGCGCCGGCGGGCTATGTCTCCTGCCATCTCGGTCCGGCCTCCGATGCCGGGCGGATCGGCCTGGTGGGCGTCGATCGCCGCGCCCGCGGCGGCGGTCTCGGCCCGTTGCTGGTCCGCCGCGCCCTGGAATGGTTCAGCGCCCGGGGCGTGCGGCAAGTATCCGTAGTGACGCAAGGCCGCAACGTCGCCGCCCAGCGCCTCTACCAGCGCTGCGGCTTTCAGACCCAGGCGATCGGGCTCTGGTATCACAAATGGTATCGCGCCCCGGAACTCCGCCATGAGTGAATACCGTATCCCGTTCAACCGGCCTTCGCTTGCCGGCCGCGAGCCGGGCTATGTCGCCGAAGCGCTGGCGAGTTCGCACCTGTGCGGCGACGGACCGTTCACGGCCCGCTGCCACGCCCTACTGGAGCAGGAGTTGGGCGTGGCTAAGGCGCTGCTCACCACTTCCTGCACCTCCGCTTTGGAAATGGCCGCGCTGTTGCTCGACATCCAGCCCGGCGACGAGGTCATCGCGCCCTCTTTCACCTTCGTCTCCACCGTCAATGCGTTTGTATTGCGAGGCGCTCGCCCGGTGTTCGTCGATATTCGTCCCGATACGCTGAACCTCGACGAAGCGCAGCTCGAGCGCCGCATCAGCCCGCGCACCAAGGCGATCCTCTGCATGCATTACGCCGGCGTCGCATGCGAGATGGATGCGATCTTGGCCATTGCCGGCCGCTACGGCGTCGCCGTCATCGAAGACAACGCCCACGGGCTGTTCGGCCGCTACAAAGGGAGGCTGCTTGGCACTTTCGGCTGCCTGGCCGCCCAGAGTTTTCACGAGACGAAAAACTTCCAGTGCGGCGAAGGCGGCGCGCTGCTCATCAATGACCCGCGGTTCATCGAGCGCGCCGAGATCATCCGCGAGAAGGGAACTAACCGCAGCCGCTTCTTCCGCGGCCAGGTGGACAAATACACCTGGGTGGACCTCGGCTCGAGCTACCTTCCTGCCGACCTGCTGGCGGCCTTCCTGCTCGCCCAGCTCGAAGCCCGCGCCGAGATCCAGCGGCGCCGCCAGGAGATCTGGATGTATTACTGCGATAACCTGCACGACTGGGCCGCCCGGCATGGCGTCCGGCTCCCCGTCGTGCCGCCTCATTGCGAGCAGCCGTATCACATGTTTTACCTGCTGCTGCCTTCGCTCGAGGCGCGCCAGGCCCTGATCGCCTTTCTCAAGGCGCGGGGAATCCTGAGCGTGTTTCACTACCTGCCCCTGCACCTCTCCGATATGGGGAAGGAATTCGGCGGCCGGCCGGGCGACTGCCCCGTGACCGAACAGCTCAGTGACCGCCTGCTGCGGCTGCCGTTTTACAACGGTCTCACCCCGGCGGAGCAGTCGAGCGTGGTCTCGGCGCTCCAGGAATTTCAGGAATGGGGACTGCGAAGCTGACCGGTCCCGCCGCCACGGGCGCCGCCCGGAGCGGCTACGACCCGGCCTTCTTCGCCCGCCTCTATGCCATCGAAGACCGGCACTTCTGGTTTCGCTCGCGCAACCGGGTGATTGGCAGTCTCGTCCGCCGCGTCACAGCCGGTCTGGCGCCGGGCTATCGGGTGCTCGAAGTCGGGTGCGGTACTGGCAATACTCTTCGTGTCGTGGAGCAGGCCTGTCCGCACGGAACCGTGACGGGCATGGATCTGTTCGCCGAGGGCCTGCTCTTTGCCCGGAGCCGCACCGCCTGCCCGCTGGTCTGCGGCGACATGCACGCCCCGCCATTTGACGCGCGCTTCGAGCTGATCGGTCTGTTCGACGTGCTCGAACATCTCCCCGACGACCTGCAAGTGCTGCGCGATCTCCACGCCATGCTGGCTCCGGGCGGCGTCTTGCTGCTTACCGTGCCCGCCCATCCTTCGCTGTGGAGCTATTTCGACGAAGCTTCCCATCACTGCCGCCGCTACGAGGCGGCGGATCTCGAGAGGAAACTGACTGGCGCCGGCTACCGCGTCGAGTACGCGACCGAGTACATGGCTGGCATCTTTCCGCTCGTCTGGCTGGGGCGCCGCCTGTCCGGCCTCGCCCGCCGCCGCTCGCTCGACACAAGCGCCTCCGGTCGCGACGGCGCCGATCGCGCCCGCCTCCTGGCCACGGACGAGTTGCGGATCATCCCCGGCGTCAACGCCCTCCTCTCGCTGCTGCTGGCGCCGGAAGCGCCGCTGATCGCCCGAGGCCGCCGCCTGCCCATCGGCTCGTCGATCGTCGCCGTGGCCCGCAAGAGTTCTCTGCCTGCGGCATGACTGAGATTCGTCTGCGCCCTCCACCGCAAACCCAATCGTCCGCCGGGGCAGCGCCGGCGCCGCCGCTCGGCCGCGCATTCCCTCTCGCCCAGGTCCTGCTGCTGTCGGTCCTGGTTGGGGCCGTTTATTTCGTTCCGCAGGCCTTGTATTTTTTCGAGCGGCGCACGCCGCAGATTTTTTGGGAAGAGAACGCGGAGGAGATTTCTTACGCCGTGGTGGCCGCCCGCGCAGCGGGTGAGCACCCCGGTCAGCCGGACCCCTACCGCCTGAACGTTCCGGGCGATCCCCAGGCCTCGTCGCTCTCCGCACAGGTATTTCCGCCGGCTGCCCTGGGCGCCATCGCGCGGACCCTGCGGCTGCCCGTCGCCCTGGTATTCTGGGCCGGCAGCTTCGTGTTTCCGGCTGCCATTGCCTTCCTGTTCGCCTCGATCGCCTGGCTGCTGGGCCTGCGCGACCCGGCTCTGCTCTGGCTGGCGGTGGTTCTCTCCCTGCTGGCTCTGCCGCCCCCTTACTGGCTGGTGTGGACCAGGCAAGTGGCGAAGATTTTGTCCGGCCATGCCACCGACTTCCGCCTCACGCTGCCTTACAGCCGCAGGTTCCAGCCGCAGTTCACTGCTGTTATCCATTACCTGGCCGTCGCCGCCTCGCTGCTCGCGCTGCGCGCCCGCGCCCGGCTAGCCCTCGCCGGAGCCCTGGTCGCCGGCGTCTGCTTCGGCCTCAGTTTTTATTGCTACTTTTTCAGTTGGTCCATTTTGCTCGGCTGGTTCGTGCTCGGTGGCGTGTTCGTGCGGATTTGGAACCGCGAGAAATTCCCGCTTTGGCTGCTAGGCGGTGGCATCGGCGCCGCCATCGCGGCGCCCTACCTCGATCTGGCCGTGCGGCATTTCAGTTCCCTGAGCGCCTCGGCCGGTTCGGGCCGCTCTCACCAAATCGACCCGGCCTTGCGGTCCGACCTCCTCGTCCTTCTGCTGGTGGCAGGTCTGTTGTTGTTTTGCCTGCTGCGCCAGCGGACCAATCGCGAGCTGCTGTGGGCGCCTCTAGCCCTCAACGTGGCCGCCGGCCTGGGCGCTGTGCAAAACGGGATCACCGGCGTCTACATCCAGCCGTTTCACTACATCCACTACTTCGGCCGCCCCACGCTCAGCTTCGCGCTAGTGGTCCTGCTGGCTGTGGCGCTGCGCCGTTTCGGCGTGCTACCACGCCGCGCGGCAGCAATTCATACGGCCGCAGCGGCGTTGATCGGGGTGGTGGTTCTCTCTTCCTTGGTCGTGCAATGGCGCCACTATCAGGTCGCCCGGGCCGCCGCGCAGCCTGTTTTCGATGCCCTGCCTGCGCTGGGCTTCCTGGAACGTCGCGCCGTCCCCGGCGCAGCCGTATACAGCCCCCAACCCCAGGTGCAGGAGACCGTCGCGCTGCTTGCCAACGCCGTCCCCTTTTTTTCCCAGCACATGTGGTCCAATGAAACGGCCGCGAACCGGGACGCCATCCTGGCGCGCATCGCCGCCACGGACGCGCTCGACAACATGAGCGAGGCGGATTTTGCCCGCCTGGTCCAATCCCGGCCCTGGCGCATGTATACTCACTACCTGCAAAGGATCGATCCGCAGGCCGAAATCGAGATCGGCCGCATGGAGCGAACGCTGCTCACGCAGTTCCGCGCCATCCTGGCGGCCGAGCGGCCCGCCGTCCTGGACGGCCTCCGCTACCTGCTGTTGCCCGCCTCTACCCCTCTCGACGCAACCCGTTTCCCTCGCTATTTTGTTTGCCGCAAAGTGTGGTCCGACGCCCGTTACTCCGTCTTCGAGCTGGAGCCGATTTCCCATGGCTGACCACACCCCGGAACTGAGCGTCATCATCCCGTGCTTCAACGAAGAAGCCGTCCTGCCGCTCCTGCGGGAGCGGCTGTCAGCGGCCCTCGATCAGCTCGGAGTCTCCTGGGAAGTCGTCTTCGTCGACGACGGCTCGACCGACCGCACGCCGGTGATGCTCTGCGATCTGCACCGCCGCGACCCGCGCTGCAAACTCATCGGCCTGTCGCGGAATTTCGGCCATCAGACCGCCATCTCGGCCGGCCTCTCTTACGCCTCCGGTAACGCTGTGGCGATCATGGACGCGGACCTCCAGGACCCGCCGGAGCTTCTCGGCGCCTGCCTGGAGAAGTGGCGCGAGGGCTACGAAGTGGTCTTCGCCATCCGCCGCAAGCGCAAGGAAGGCCTTCTCAAGCGCGCCGCTTATGGCTTCTTCTACCGCTTGCTCAAGGCCATCGCCGACATCGACGTGCCGCTTGACTCCGGCGATTTTTGCCTGATGGACCGCCGCGCCGCCGACGTGCTGCGAAGCATGCCCGAGCGCAATATATTTGTAAGAGGTATGCGGGCCTGGGCCGGTTTTCGCCAGGTCGGCATCCCCTACGAGCGTGACGCCCGCGCCGCGGGCAACACCAAGTATCCGTTTCGCAAGCTGCTGCGCCTCGCCCTGGACGGTATTTTTTCGTTCTCCACCTTTCCTCTGCGCCTGGCCACCTGGTTCGGACTGGTCATCGTGGCTCTCTCGATGCTGGTGGTGATCTTCGTTCTGATCTGGCGGTTTAGCGGCTTCGCCTTCATGGGCCACGCCGCCGCCGACATCCCGGGCTGGGCGGCGGGCATTGTTTCTGTCTTCTTTCTTGGCGGCGTGCAACTGCTGATCCTCGGAGTGCTGGGCGAGTATCTGGCGCGCATTTACGCGGAAGTGAAGCTGCGCCCGCGGTGGGTGGTGAGCCGGTCGCTCGGCTTCGATCGCGGGCCCGGGCAAGTCGAATAAGCGCATGATCATCCAGTGGTCCACCGGCAGCGACGACGGCATGTCGCAGGATATCCTGACCAAGCTCGCCGGCCCGATCTCGCGCCATCCCTGGTTTCAAGCGCGGGCCAGGATGGCGGTGGCCGTTCTCAAGAGCGTCGACA